>DATAIE010000141.1:0-3594 GCA_036262875.1 Verrucomicrobiales bacterium | reverse complement strand
GTGTTGAAGAAAATCTTGAGATCCGTCGCATTGCTGGCGTCCATGGTGATCGCCCCGAAGGTGATCCCCGCGCTGCTCAGAGCCGACGTAATGGCTGCCTCCACCTGGGCTTTGGTGTAAGTGGGCGCTCCGGTGAGCGTTGACAGTCCGTTTTTGATGGCCGTCTTCAGCCCGGTGAGATGATGCAGCGGCGAGGCCCCCGGAGTGGCGGCTGCGACGGACAGCGCATTGCCCACCAGCGGCAGCGCATCTCCAAAGACCTGCTGAATGAGATTTTGCTCCAGCGCAGTAAGTGCGTTCTCGAGTCCGGCAATGAGCGCATCGACCTCCGCCTGTGTGGCGAGGCCATTCGCACCCGCGAGGGCAAACCGGTCGCCGCCTTGTCCCGGCAGCAGATTCGCCGGGCGGGCATCGGGAGGAAACGGCCACGTCCATCCTTGATCGAAGGGTTTCGGAGTGCCGGCCCGCCACGCTTCAAGCGCAGGGGCCGGTGTCATTTCATGAAGTCGGCCGGACCGCCGGGCTTCTCCCGCGCCGGAAACGGGGCCATTGGTGGAGGCAAAATCCACCACGGGAACCGCCGCTTGCCTGGCGCGGTCTGTCTTCACAGCCTTTCCGTGCGACAATTCCGTGCTGCCGCTTTTCCGTGCTGATCCGCCTTCCGCGGTTTCGTGCGACGGATTCTTCCCGCTCTTTTCCGAAATCACAAGGAAGCCGGCGACGCCTGACAGCAACACCGCTGTCGTGCAGACCATCGCGATGCGGTAGCCGGTGGGGCGGGTCCGCTTTTGCAGGGGAGGCGGGAAGCCCGGGTGTTTGGTCGAATTCATGGGAATACAGGATCGGGAGTGGATGGACGGCGGCGGGCTTCCCGCGTCTTCCTCTCATGTGACAAAAGCCGCCGGATTGGCTCACCCGGGAAATAAATTTTTCCCGGCGAGCCATTTTCGGTCAGAATGACACATGTATGGGCGATGGTCCGCACTCCATGACACCGGCCCTGGCTGAACAGAATATCTTCACGAAGGCGCTCGAATGCCCTACGCCTGAAGCCCGCGAGGCGTGGCTGGCGGAGGCCTGCGGAAGCGACGCCCGTCTGCGCCGGCGACTGGAGGCGTTACTGGCTGCGGCGGCGAAGGAGGGAGGCTTGCTGGATCTGCCGGCAACAGGGGAATGCGGCGCGATGCTTTCCGGTGACGAGCCTGGCGAAAAACCAGGCGACCGCATTGGCCGCTATAAAATTCTGGAGCAAATCGGTGAGGGCGGCTGCGGTGTAGTCTATATGGCGGAGCAGGAGGAGCCGGTGCGCCGCGTGGTGGCACTGAAGATTCTCAAGCCCGGCATGGATACCCGCGCGGTGGTGGCACGATTCGAAGCGGAGCGGCAGGCGCTCGCCATGATGGAGCACCCGAATATCGCGCGCGTCTTCGATGGCGGCTCCACTCCCATGGGCCGCCCGTATTTTGTCATGGAACTGGTGCGCGGCGTTCCCCTCACGGACTACTGCGATGCCGTGCGGCTCACCACCCGCGAGCGGCTCCTGCTCTTCACCAAAGTCTGCCAGGCCATCCAGCATGCGCATCAGAAGGGCATCATCCACCGCGACCTCAAGCCCTCGAACATTCTCGTCACCGTGAATGACGGCGAAGCCGTGCCGCGCGTGATCGACTTTGGCATCGCCAAGGCCACGGACCGCCGGCTGACAGACAAATCCGTCTTCACCCGGTTCCATTCCTTCATCGGCACACCCGCCTACACCAGCCCGGAGCAGGCTGCCATGAGCAGCGTGGACGTGGACACCCGCAGCGATGTGTACAGCCTCGGCGTGCTGCTCTACGAACTGCTCACCGGGCGCACGCCGTTCGACGGCGAGCAATTGCTGAGCGCAGGCATCGATGAAATGCGGCGCATCATCCGCCAGGATCAGCCGTCACGGCCCTCTCAGCGGGTGAATGCGCTTGGCGAGGTGGAGGCCACTGCATTGAGCGGAAAGCGGAAAGTAAGCGCGCCGGAACTCTCCGGCAGTCTGCGTGGCGACCTCGACTGGATCGTGCTCAAGTGTCTGGAGAAAGACCGCGCGCGCCGTTACCAGACGGCGCAGCATCTCGCCGCGGATGTGGAGCGGCATCTCGCGCATGAGCCGGTGGAAGCGCGTCCTCCCAGCGTGCTTTACCGGCTGGAGAAATTCGGAAAACGCCACCGGCGGGCCGTCATCGCCGGCACAGTCATGGCGGCGGTGCTGGCGGCCGCCGGGATTGCCTGGCTTTGGCAGGCCCGGCGGGCACAGCAGGGCGAAGACCGCGCCGCTGCAGCGCTGGCCGCCCTGCGTGCCACTGCACCCGTGTATGCCGCGCAGGCGCAGGACCTTGCCGCCAAAGGCCAGTTCGCCGAGGCGATGGAAAAGCTCGACTACGCGGTGCAACTGCGCCCTGACAGTTCCGCATTTCTCATCGCCAAAGGTCACCTTCACGAGTGCCAGCTTCAATTTGCGGCCGCCGCGCCGTGTTATCGCGAGAGCCTGCGCCTCGCCCCCGACACCACCGGCGCCGCCGCGCATCTCGCACTCTGTGAGCAATTGCTGGCTGGCGAGCCCGCCCGCGGCCCGGAATGGTTCGATACTCTTGGCCGGCTTGCGGTGCGAATGGCTGTAGAGAAGCGCTCCGATACGGAGCGGTTGCTCATCGCCACCATGATGAAGGAGGAAGCTGCGCGCCGTCTGGACGCCATGCCCGAACTTGCCGGCAAAACTCCCGGAAAAACTCTCTCGCTCGCACCTGGCGCGCTCATTAGTCTTAACCTTGCCGGCACGCACGTTGCTGACCTGCGCCCGCTGAAAGGCCTGCCGCTGAGTGTGGCGGACTTTAGCTACAGCCGCGTCACCGGGATTGCCCCGCTGGCGCAGATGCCGCTCGTAAATTTGAGCATCGCCGGCAACAAGGTCACCAGCTTTGAGCCGCTGCAAAGCCTTGCCTCGCTGGATGCCCTGTCTGTGCGGGACACTGCCATCGCGGATCTCGCGCCGCTGCGCGGTCTTCATCTCTGGTGGCTTGATCTCAGCCGCACGCAGGTGACGGATCTCGCGCCCCTGCGCGGCCTGCCGCTTCGCGTGCTCAGATTCCGCCACACGCGAGTGACTGATCTGGCGCCGCTCGGCGGAATGCCGCTGGAGGAACTGGACGCTTTCGCTATTCCGGCCACAGATTTTTCGCCGCTGGCTGCGTGTCCCACCCTCATGGATATTACCCTTTCCAATACGAGCCTCGACAGGCTGGACTATTTCAAATCCATGCGGCTGCGCACTCTCCTTATCGTTGGCACAGCGGTTCACGATCTCTCGCCCCTGACCGGCATGTCACTGCAATTTCTCCACCTCCAGGGCACACCGGTTACGGATCTGACGCCGGTGTCCCACTGCCCTGCGCTTGAGGAGATTGTTCTGCCGGCCGGCGCGCAGAATGTGGAAGTGCTGCGCGGACTGCCGCAGTTGCGCCGCATCTCCTTCACCGCCGACGCCGACGGGCACCCGGCCCAAACCGTACGGGAATTCTGGAAGGAATGGGCAGCCCGCAAAACTCCCTGACAATATGAGCGGCG
>DATAIE010000140.1:0-2525 GCA_036262875.1 Verrucomicrobiales bacterium | reverse complement strand
GCTTCTCAACGAATACCTGCTTTTCCACTACGGAAGCCCGGAGGAAATCATGCCGTGGGCTTTTGGACCCCGGGAGGCGCTCGATTTTCCCGTGCGCACGGTCGCGGAAATGACGGATTCCACCCCGCGGGACCGGGCTCTGGACCTTGGGTGTGCCGTGGGGCGCTCCGCTTTTGAGCTTTCGAAATTTTGCCGGGAGGTCACCGGCATCGATTTTTCCCGCCAGTTTGTGGAAGCGGCAGAGACCATCCGTTCCTCCGGACAGCTCGGCTATTCAAGTCTGGAGGAGGCCGGTCAGGTCCGTTCGCTGATGGCCTCCCGGCCCCCGGCCTCGGTGCCGGAGAGGGTCCGGTTTGAAACAGGGGATGCCATGCAACTGCGTGAGGACCTCGGCGATTTTGACCTCGTCCATGCCGCGAATTTGCTTTGTCGTCTCAGCGAGCCGGCGCGTCTGCTTCGGAGGCTTCCCGGGTTGGTCCGGCCCGGCGGGACGCTCATTATTACCACCCCCTGCACCTGGCTGGAGCAGTTCACGCCTCCGGCCTTTTGGCCCCAGGGGAGTACGTTTGAGTGGCTTGGCAGTGAACTTTCCCCCCATTTTTCGCTTTCCCGAAGGAGGGACCTTCCTTTTGTCATCCGGGAGCACGCCAGAAAGTTCCAATGGACCGTCGCTCTCGGCACGGTTTGGACCCGGAAATGAATACTGCTCACTGGCAAAAACTTCCGTTTGAAGCAAAATTCTGCTGGACGCTAAGGGCGGAACAGGATAAAAGTTCGTTGTCGATTTATGCCATCCGGAGGCCTTCCGGCACTTTCCCACCCAACCAAAAGGACCCAACCAATGAAGAACAACCGCTTTACCCTGAGCATGGCCGGTGTTGCTGCGCTCGTCACGATGGCCCTTGGCCAGGTTTCCGGCGCCGCCGAAAAAGAGAAGAGCTGCGCCTCGGAAGCCAAAAAAGTGACCGCCGCCGTTTCCGAAACGCCGGATAAAGTCCTCGAAATCGTGGCGAAAGAAGTTCAAGCAGCCCCTACCTGCGTTTGCGAAATCGTGAAGTCCGCCATCAAGGCGTCCAAAGCTGATAAGGACCTCGTCGTCCAAATCGTGACCACCGCTTCCACCATTTCCCCGGACGAAACGCCGACCATCATCGAGTGCGCCATCGCCGCCTCTCCTGAGTCCGCCCGCGCCATCGCCGAGAAATTCGGTTCCGGCAAAGGCGTCGCCCACACTGGCAAAGAGCCGTCCGGTAAAGAACCAACCGGCAAGGGCACTCCTCCTACCGACGAGGAGTACTCCAATGACTTCGGTCTGTTCCACATCGGTGTTGGTGGCATCTATCTCACCACCCCTAGTTCCGGTCTGTCCAACGGCGGCTTCCTGCCTCCGGTGAATCAGAACTGATTCTTCGGGTCAGTGTCTCATCTTCAGCCGGCCTCTCTGCAAAGGGAGGCCGGTTTTTTGTTTTCCACACGGAACGTCCTTTGCTGCCAGTGGTCGAAAAAGGAACACCCCCCTGTTCCTTATTCCTCTTTTCATTTTGGAGTGATTCTGCTACGCAGAGGCGGTCTGCACAGGTTTAACACTCCACTCCATTCCGGTCCCGCCGCATGAAATCGATAGTCCTTGCCGCCTCCTCCCTCCTGTTCACTGTCCCGTCTCTCTTTTCCGCTGATTCGAAGGAGCCCGCCAAAGCGGCACCGGCTCCCGCCACCGCCCCGGCTGCCGCGAAGGGGCCTGAGATCAAGAGTCGTCAGAGCATGGTGTTTGGATTGCTGGTCATGGAGCTCGGCGAGGGAAAGCTGGCCGGGCAGGCTTCCCAGATGAACTGCACGGCCGTGCAAAAGGGAACCGGCCCCGCTACGCTGAAGTTCAATCAGACCGTGGGCAAAGACATGGAGGGTGCCCTCAACGAGGTGCAGAAGTTTCTGAGCGTGCGCCACAACGGATGGCCGGAAGGCTGGACGATCGAGCTTTCCTTCGAAGATCACTACAATCCAAAGGACGGCCCCTCCGCGGCGGTGGCCTGTGCCCTCATGGTGGACAGTCTGCTCACCGGTGCGCCCCTTCAGGATAAGACAGCCGTTACCGGCGACCTCAATGCCAACGGAACCGTGCAGCCCGTCGGCGGGGTCCCCGATAAACTGCGCGGGGCGGCCAAGCGTCAGTGCACCGTCGCCTGCATTCCCATCAAGAACGCCCGCAGCATGGCGGACCACGCGCTCCTGCAGGGGCCCCGCCCGCTGCTGGCGATCCAGGTCTTCACCGCGGAGAAATTTGAAGATGCAAAAAAGGTGGCTATCTCCCCGCGCGATCCCGCGGTGGAGAAGGCCGTCACCGAGTTTGCCGAGATCGCGAAGGCGCTCAATGCCCAGCGGGATCCCTCCATTTCGCTGCGCCACCCCAAGGTGGTCGAGAAGTTGAAGTCGGTGCTCAAGAATGCCCCCAACCACCTTTCCGCAAAGCTCCTGCTGGAGATGGCGGAGGGAACGTACAGCAAAGTCCTTTCCGCCTCCGGTTCGCT
>DATAIE010000139.1:0-6688 GCA_036262875.1 Verrucomicrobiales bacterium | reverse complement strand
CATCTCCGGAATTGTCGTCCGAATCTGGCATTCCGCGCTGTGCAAATCCTGCAACTGGCGGATGTAGAGATCGTAGAGCGTTTCAAATTTCATGCGTGAGCAAAAATGGGAGGGTGCAAGCCCTTCCTTGGGATGCATGCGTCGCGCCAGGGAATGCCGGGAGGCGTTTCTTCGGGAAAACCCCTACCGGTCACGGCATTAACCTTGCATCGTGCACCGTGCGGGTTGCAGAAGGCGCTTCATGCCCTTGCCCGGTTTTAGTTCACTTCTCTCCCGCACCCTCCACCTCCTCTTTAGCACGCTCGTCCTCTGCGATGGGATCTGTGGGTTTGCAAAAATAAACGCTGCCACTGAGGAGGCATCTCAATTCCTTATCCGTCCGGTTGGGTATGGCGTATCGCAGCACGGTCAGTCTTCCATGGTCATTGTTTTTCATTTCAGAACCGCGGTACTCGATGACGGCCTTCAGAAATTCGCCTGCGCGGTCTTTATCCATCAGGTCGCCTGAGATGAGGGCACTGAGATCGGGTGGCAGCGCACCGCCGTGACCCGTTGAGTAGGCAATAATCATTCTACTAAGGTCAATCGCCCGGTTTGCAGCGGCGGCTTCCTCCTCTTGGGGCGTGAGCGGGACGGCGGTTTTCGATTCGTGGGGAACAGGATTCTGCGGGGTTTTCGTGTTTCCCAAAACGCGGTCGTGGCGAATCGCGACAGGCGCTTTTACCGCCGCTCGCGGAGGAGAGTCAAGGTTCGGCGCGGGGGGAATCAAGGCGATGACCACTCCCAAAATAAGGAGGATTGAAAGAGGAAGCCGGAGGCGCGGATTCATGTCATGATAAATTACCTCGGTTCCGGAAGCGGGGACGGCTCCGCAGGGGGCTGGTCTTCCGGAAGTGGCTCATCCACCGGGCGAACGGAGGAGGACCCCGACACGAAGAGTCGGACCTCTTTGTCCGTGCTGTCCGGCACCCGGTATCTCATCACAAGTAATCCGCCCGCATCACTCGACGTCAGTGTTCTGCCGCGATATTCGATGACGGGCCCGAACCATTCAGCGGTTTGGTCGACTGGAAATCCGAGATTGGCGCTGAGAAGGGCGCTCAGGTCCGGTGGAAAGTTTCCCCCGTGGTCGAGAGCGTAGGCGATCATCCATTTGTGAAGTGTCGACGCTTTGTTCGCCGCCTCTCTCCCCAGTTCGTCCGGTGTTTGGCTCTTCCGGGGCTTCGCGGTTTTCTTTGCGGCAGCACCGCTGTTATCGGGTTCTGGAGGGAGAGGATCGGATCTGACTTTTCCATCGGCTCCCGCCAGAGCCCCGGGATGGCCCTGATGGCGGAGGCCCACCCCGCCGCTGTTTGCGGGCGCACCCGCCGATGAAACCACAACGGCCGTTTCCGCCGTCTTCTCCGGGTGCCAGTGCGGCCATGCACGCCACACGCCCAATGCGGCCATGGCTGCCACTCCCGTCCATGCCGCGGCCACCGCGGCCGTGCCACTGGAGGCAGCGAGGATTTCCGGGCGCGCTCCGGCGAGTTGCAGCGCAGACCGCGCCATGGAGCCGGCCACGCTGGCCGGCACCTCCGCCCGGGTCTTCATCGTCATCGCGGTCGCCAGCCCTGCCGAAGACAATCCCGGCCGTGGTCCTGTGACCAGCTTCCTCAGTCTGTCCAGGGCCCGGGACACGCGCTTCTGCGCCGCATCATCCCCGATGCCGAGGACCTCTCCGACCTCCCGGAGCGCACGGCCTTCAAAATAGCGGAGAATAAGGATCCGCCGGTCTGTTTCGCGAAGGGACTCGAGGCACCGGTCGAGGCGGCCTTCGATCTCCTCCCACTGTTCGCCGGAGGCTGGCGCATCAGCGTCATGCGTGTGCATTTCCGCCGCCGCAGTCTCCCTTGTGCGGCGGCGCACTTCACTGCGGATGGCGTTTTTCATAAGAAAACAAGTGTGCCGGTGGAGCCACGCCCCCACGGACGCGCCTTCCTTCAAGGCGGGAGCCTTTCTCGCAAGATCTGCGAACACCATCTGGGACACATCCTCCGCCTCCGCGGCATTCCCGCCGGACAGGCGCAGCGCCGTCCCGTAGACCATGGGCAAATGGCTGGCCACCACCTCCCGAAAGGCTTCGTGGGAGCCTTCGGAGTGATAGCGGCGTAAGGCGGTGTCGGCGGATGTCATGGCGGCTTCTATGAATAAGAAACCGACCGGCTCGTCTTCCGACACTCTTTTTTGGGATTTGTAACGCCGTTCGCGCTCCCTGTCACGCCAGGGCCGTCACTTCCCCTTGTCACCCGTGCGCATCGCTTCCATGAAACTGCTTCCCTATGGACCCGCTCCTCGCACTCCTCCAAAAAGACGCCCGCCTGCGGGCGGAACAACTGGCCAGCCTGCTCAACACGACGCCGGAGGAGGTGAGGGCGCGCCTGGCCGCATGGGAGGCGGACGGGACCATTCTCGGCTATCAGGCGGTGACGGATCCGGAAAAAGCGGACGATGAGGCCGTGATGGCCATGATCGAAGTGAAGGTCACCCCCGAGCGCGGCGGCGGTTTTGACCGCATCGCGGAGCGCATCGCGAAATTCGACCAGGTGGTGAGCTGCTGGCTGATGTCCGGCGGTCACGATCTCGTGGTGGTGGTGCGCGGAAACGATCTGCGGGAAGTGGCCCGTTTCGTGGCCGAAAAACTCAGCACTCTGGAGGGCGTCATCAGCACGGCGACGCACTTCCAGCTCAAGGTTTATAAACAGGACGGATTCCTTTCCCGCGGCACCACCGAGGGACGGCGTCTCGCTGTCGCTCCCTGATCCCCGCCCGTCCACATGAGTCTAACAGAGAAGATTTCCGACCGGGTTCGCGCTGTGCCGCGCTCCGGCATCCGCGAGTTTTTTGAACTGGTGCTCGCCGCGGGTGATGTCATTTCCCTGGGAGTCGGCGAGCCCGATTTCCACTCGCCCTGGCATATCCGGGAGGCGGCCATCCATTCCCTGGAAAAGGGGCAGACCTCCTACACCAGCAACCTCGGGCTGCTGGAACTGCGCAAGAGCATCGCCCGCTATGTGCAGAAGCAGTTTCACGTGTCCTACAATCCGGTGAGCGAGATTCTCGTGACCGTGGGGGTAAGCGAGGCGCTGGACCTGGCCTTCCGGGCGCTGCTGAATCCGGGGGAGGAGGTCATTTATCACGAGCCGTGTTATGTGTCCTACAGTCCCACCATTTACATGGCCTACGGCACGCCGGTGGTGGTGGAGACGAAGGGGGATGACGACTTTGCGCTCCGCGCATCGGATGTGGAGAAGGCCATCACGCCAAAGACGAAGATCATCATGCTGAACTTCCCCACCAATCCCACCGGCGGCATTCAGCCAAAGGAGGAACTGGAGGGCATCGCGGAACTCGCGATTAAGCACGACCTCATCGTCATCACGGACGAGATCTACTGCGAACTCCTCTACGATGACCGCGTGCACCACAGCATCGCGGCGATTCCCGGGATGAAGGACCGCACCATTCTGCTGCACGGCTTCAGCAAGGCCTTCGCCATGACCGGCTTCCGGCTTGGCTATGCATGCAGTCCGCCGGAACTCACGGAGGCCATGATGAAGGTCCACCAGTACTCCATGCTGTGCGCGCCCATCACTTCGCAGGTCGCCGCCATCGAGGCCCTGGAGCACGGCGCGGGGCCCATGGAGCAGATGCGCAAAGCCTACTGGCACCGGCGCAATCTCGTGGTGAACAAACTGAACGCCGCGGGTCTCAACACCTTCATGCCTGGCGGCGCGTTTTATGTCTTCCCCGACATCCGCAGCACCGGCATGACCAGTCGTGAATTTGCAACGAAGCTGCTGGAGGAGGAAAAGGTGGCCGTCGTCCCTGGCACCGCGTTCGGAAAGGCCGGCGAGGGCTTCGTCCGCTGCTGCTACGCGACGGATGAGAAGAACCTCGCCATCGCCCTGGACCGCATCACGGCCTTTGCCGCACGGCACCGGGCCTGAGGACGAGCTTTTGGAGTGCTGCGGGAAGCGCCCGGGTGCAGAGGAGAAGGCGTGGGCAATGGCGTCCGGCGTCCCGCCGGATGCCGTTGGCTGAGTTCCAGTTCCTCCAATGGCATCGACCGCGGACGGGGAGGGGAACCCGGTTGAACCCATCCGGGAGCGGATAGCATGACAGCATGAGCCGGTTCCCCCTCGCGATTCTTTTTGCCGTATTTCTGATCTCGATGATGTGCGCGCGGGCGCAGGAGCTGGAGCGGCGGGTGACCTTCGCAGAAAAAGCGGTGCCGCTTTCCCTCCATTTGCGAGAAGGCGGACCGTTTGTGGATGCCACGGTCAACGGGCAGCCGGCGAGATTCATGGTGTGGCCGGAACTGGAATTCAGTCAGATCAGCAAAACCTCGGCAGAGCGGCTGGGACTGAAGATGTTAACAGGATATGACGGCGTTGTGCTGACCTCGTCGCTGTCCCTGGGCGGGGCAGAGATCCGGAATGAACCGTGGCAGGTGGAGGACTATCCTCAGGACGGGAGAAAGCTGGACGGGATCATCGGGCACTCGATGCTGCGGGAGTTTGCGGTGCGGCTCAACTATCCAGGTGACGAACTCACGCTGATGAATCCGGAGGCTCTCCCGCCGGTGACCCCTGGCGAGGGCGTGATGGAAATGATCCTGACCGAGGAGGATATCAGTCTCACCGGTACGAAAGTCTCCGCGCGGCGCGGAGGGTTTACCGCGCGGGCGACCGCGGCGGGTGGCGTGTTGCTGCCGTTGAAACTGAACGCTTCGAGGCCAGGCAAGCCCACACTGCCGGAACCGCTGGTGAAGGAGAAACTGCCCGGGCTCTCCGCAAAGCCGGGAACGATGATTCAGCCTGACATCAGACTGGGGCACCGGGGAATCGGAGGCATGGAGTTTCAGGTGACTGAAAAGGGACTTCAAGGCGTGCCGGACGATGCCGGAGTGCTGACAGTGGAAGTGTTGAAATATTTTACAGTGACTCTCGACTACGCTCTCCGCCGCGTGCGGATGAGTCTGAAGACGAGGCCTCTTTATACCGTGACGGGGGCTCAATTCACGATCCAGCCGGATGAACAGGGGGAATGGCGCGTGACGAATGTGAAGGAAAAAAGCCCGGTGCAGCAGGCGGGTGTGGAGAAGGGCGATCTCCTGCTGTCACTGGCGGGCACTCCGTGCAGTAAGTTGTCTCCCGGTGAACTGGACGGCCTCAAGTGGAGCAAGCGGCAGGTGGTCTTTGTGAGAGGCGGTGAAAAAGACCGCAGAGAAATCACGGTGACGTGGACGGATGCGGATGAGGGGCCAAAGGATCCTCTGCTTCTGGGGCTTTTGCGGGAGTGGACGTTTCCGGAGGGGCGCGATTCCGTTGAGATTCCGGTGAAGCTGTCCGGCACCATGCCGATGGTGGAGATAAAGGTGAACGGCCAGGCGTTGCGGTGTGTCTTGGACACGGGCGCGTCCACGTCGGTGCTGTCGCTGGAGGCGGCAGAGCGCGCAGGTTTGAAAAAGGGGCCGAGACGTGACGGGCTCTCTATCAGCAACGAGCAGGTGACGGCATTCCAGGCGATCGCAGAGACCGTGGACATCGGAGGCCTGACGATCCGTCGCGAACCCTGGGGTGTGACGGCCTTTCCGGAAGCCCTCACCCATGGGGAGGGGATCGATGGCTTGATCGGATTGGGGACGATCAGGGATTTTGTAGTGAGGATGGATTGGAAGGCGAAAAAGGTGATGCTTTGGAAGCGGGGAAAGGAGCCGCCGGTGGAGGGCGGGTTTACGGTACCCGTGAAATTAGAGGAGTGGCCCGCGCCACCGCCGGCCACTCCGGCGCCGCAGCGCTTCCGGCCGGTGGCCTGCCGGATAATGCTTACCCTGAGCGGTCAGACTTTCCCCTGCACTATGGATACGGGGAGCAGCGGCGGCCTCCGGTTTCCGGAGGAACTGATACGGGAGAAACTGCCGGCAGTGGCTGCGACGGCGGGGCCTTTGCTGGAAAACGGCTCCGGATTGAGCGGTGTGGTCATGGTGCGGATGATTCACATCCCGGAATTCACCCTGGGAAACGAAACGCTCAAGGATTTGCCGGCAGGAGTGGGACGCTTTCAGGAGGGAATCGTGGGCATGCGGATGCTGCGCCACTTCACCATCACGCTGGATGCCGATGGGGGCCGGCTGCACCTGCTGCCCTATGGCACGCTGAGTGAATTCACCTCCGGCAGCACCCTGGGAATGTCGCCTGTCCTGCGTGAAGGGCGGATGGTGGTGGGAACGGTGATTCCCGGTGGTCCGGCGGAAGCCGCAGGAATCAAAGCGGGCGATGTGATCGTCAGCCTGGACGGGCAGGACGTCATGGAGAAAAGAGAAAAGGGAAAGGAGGACGAAAAGGAGCAGAAGCCGCCGCCCCCGGGCACAGCCGTGAAGGTGAAAGTCATCCGGCAGGGGATGGAGATGGAATTCACCGTGACGACAGGAAAATTGTGAGGGTGAAGAGCTGCGCTCCCAGTCACGCAACGACGGGGGCACATCTTCACAGATGCGCGCCGGTGCAAGGGCCGTCTATTTTTGCGGAATGCCCGCGGCCTTCCCCACTTCCTGCCTGAGCCTCGTGAGCATCGCCGGGTCCGTGATTTTTTTCCCGAGGACATCCGTGACGCAAAAGGAATCGACGGCGGCACCCTTCTCGGT
>DATAIE010000138.1:0-4337 GCA_036262875.1 Verrucomicrobiales bacterium | reverse complement strand
CGGAATAACCGCGTTCGCTCAACGCCCGCGCATGCCGCCCCATGCCGCAACAAACGTCGGCCACGCGCCGGAAATCCGGCAGCGGCAGATGACTGACAAGAAACTCCGTTTCGCGCTGCGTGCGCTCCGCAGGAATGCCCGCGTGAAAAAAATGAAACCACTGCGGAGAATACTGATTGGCCTCGCCGGGTGACATGACCGCCGGTGACATCACGGAGCCTCGGTGGCAAGGGAACGGAAATAACTTTTGCCAAATCGCTTCCCTGCCGACATTTTGCGTCTGCGTAATTCCGCCGGAACCATAAGGCACTTTTACCTCTTTCCCCATGGACGAAGAACGATCAGAAGCCGGAGATCCCATCTACCGGTACGAACCCCGCTCAACCGGATGGCAAGCTCCTGACATGGAGGATTCCAGCCTGGAGGCGATCACACAACATATTGAAGCGCATGTGGGCAAGGTCGATCTGGTGTGGCACGAAATGGTGTCCGATCTCGTTCACATCGATGTGCACCAGATCGCGCCCACAGAGGACCGGCCCTATTGGACGCTTGTCACCTCCGGTATGAGTGATTTGCCCATGCCGACACCGCCGGAGCGTCAGGAGTGGGCGTTTTCCGAACTGATGATCTGCCTGCCGAAGGAGTGGAAAATGGGGAGCGATCACTTCAAAGACGAGACAAACTACTGGCCGGTGCGGTGGCTCAAAATGCTCGCACGACTCCCGCATGAATATGAAACCTGGCTCAGCGGCTATCATACAATCCCCAATGGCGACCCGGCGGAACCGTTTTGTGAAGGCGTGCCGTTTACCTGCATGATGCTGGCACCGCCCAAAACGGTCTCCACGGAATTTTGGGAACTGAAGGTTCGGGAGGACAAGCACATCCATTTCTTCGCCCTGATTCCGCTGCACGAAGGCGAAGTGAATCTGAAACTCGCGGAGGGAGCCCAGGAACTCGATCGTCTTCTCGATCTGCACAGAGTGACAGAACTCGTCGATTTGGCGCGGCCCGATGTCTCCATAAATCGTTAGGCGGAGGCCGCACGGTGAATGCAGACCTTTCGCCAGTACCCGTCCGTCATTGCGCAGGCGAATTGATTCGCCGGAGCTTTTTCCAGCGCTCAGCATTCCGGCACTATGCAACCCGTCTTCACCCGCCGCCGTCTGCTGCGCACCATCCTTGCCACCGGCACCGCGCCGCTTATTTTGCCGAGGCGTCTCATAGCCGGGAGCGGGGATACCCCGCCCTCCGAAAAGCTGACCACCGCACACATCGGCGTAGGTGGACAGGGCGGTGGAAACCTGGCCTCCCTCGCGGGGCTGAAGGAAGTGCAGGTCGTCGGACTGTGTGATGTGGACTCAGGCAAACTCGGCGAGGCGGCCAAAAAACATCCTTCTGCGAAGACTCACCGTGACTGGCGGAAGATGCTCGATGAACAAAAGGACATGGACGCCGTGGTCATCGCCATCCCTGATCATCAGCATGTGCCGGCGGCGCTGAAAGCCATGAACCTTGGCAAGCATGCCTACGTGGAAAAGCCGCTCGCTCACACCATCCAGGAGGCCCGCCTCATGAAGGAGACCGCCGCCCGCATGAAGGTGGTGACCCAAATGGGGAACGGCGGCCATGCGGGCGAGGGACTGCGGCTGTGGAAGGAGTGGTATGATGGCGGCGTCATCGGAACGATCAAAGAAGTGCACGTCTGGAGCGACCGCCCGGGCAACTGGTGGAAGACTCAGGGCAAACCCCGTCCCGCGGACACCCCGCCCGTTCCCGCCAGTCTTGACTGGGACCTCTGGATCGGCCCGGCGCCCATGCGACCCTATCACCCCTGTTATCATCCCATGCAGTGGCGGGGCTTTTGGGACTTCGGCTGCGGCGCTCTGGGAGACATGGCGGTGCACAATGCCGACCCTGCCTACTACGCCCTGGACCTCGGAGCACCGGACTGGGTGGAGGCGGAGACGAGCACTCCGAACAATGACACCTATCCGGAATGGAGCATCGTGACCTGGCACCATCCCGCCAAAGGCAACCGCCCGGAAGTCACCGTGAAATGGTATGACGGCGGAAAGGTTCCGAAAAATGTCCCCATGCTGGACCCCGCACGCAACATCGGCGACAACGGCCTCATTTTTGTCGGAGACAAAGCGGGAATGCTCGGCGGGAGTCACGCAAGCAACCCAGGCATCTTTCCTCTGGAGATGCATGCGAAAACAAAATACCCGCCGAAGACGATCGCCCGTTCACCCGGCCATCACCTCGAGTGGGTCCGCGCAGCCCTCGCCGGCAAACCGGAGGATGCAAAGAGCGGCTTCTGGTATTCCGCGCCGTTTACGGAATCCCTCCTCGTGGGCCTGCTGGCAGTGCGGTTCCAAAAACGCATCGAGTGGGACAGCGCGGCCATGAAAGCCAAAAACTGCCCGGAGGCCGATGCTATTATCCGCAAGGCCTACCGCAAAGGCTGGGAACTGCCCGTGTGAAGAGCCGGGCTTAGAGTCCATCAAAACGCCTCCACGCTCTTCATGCCCAACGGGCCGCCTGGCCGTCGTTTTATTTCATATGCTCTAAAACCGCCTCAGCCCCGGTACCGGTCGCAGCAACGCCTGGTAAAAAATCTCCCGCACACGCCCAAAGGTCCGCCGCGCACTGAGATTGCCGGCGCAGAGAGCTTTCACGACACCGCCGCCGCCTGTGAGCGGCCCGTGGCCTGAATAGACCTGGTCCCGGTCTGTCAGTGCATCGAGCGGTGCGTCCGGCCATTCCGGCCAGCCGGTGATGAAGAATCCCAGATAATGCGAGGCCGGGAACACCTGCTTCAGCGCGGTGAGGCTCTCGTCCTTCGGCGTCAGCCGGTACCGCTCCCTCGCCGTCAGAGTGGCTCCGTGCCAGACATCCGTGTCCCAGAGCAACTCCTCATATTCAAAGACCTCCCCGCGCGCGACCCGGCCAGGCGCCAGCCATTCGCAGTAGAGCATTTGCCCGCCCTCCTCCACATGCAGGCGGGTTTCCTGATGATACCGCGCCCCGGCCTGCGGAATAAACAGTTCCGGAAAAAACTCCACAAACCCGCCGGCGGCCACGCGGATTTCCTGACAGACTCTGGCGGGGCGGTCCGAGCGCGCGCGATAGACGCGACCGGCACCCGGCGTGGTCAGCACCAGCCGCGCGCCGGCTTCTACGGTGATTTGGATGTCCACCTCATCACCATCGAAAAGACCGGCGGTCGGATTCACCACATTCACCACCAGTGCGCCCTCCTCCGTATGCGGCTTGCTCAGATGCAGCGGCGCGCGAAACGACTGGCGGCTGATATAGGTCCTTCCGGCTTCATCCGGCGAAACCGTGAGGTGCAGATGACCTTTCATCGGAAAGGCCTAGACGAAGAGATACTCCCGCGTGAGCCACTCGAGGAGCGCCTCTTTCCCCTTCTCCGATTTCAAATCGGCGAACAGATAAGGCTTTGCCCCGCGCATGGTTTTCGCGTCGCGGTCCATCACTCGGAGATCCGCGCCCACCAGAGGAGCCAGATCCGTTTTGTTGATGAGCAGCAGATCACTGTGCCGGATGGCCGGCCCGCCCTTTCGCGGAATCTTGTCGCCCTCTGCGACATCGATCACAAAGATAAAGGCATCCGCCAACTCCGGAGAAAAAGTCGCGGAGAGATTGTCCCCTCCGCTTTCGATGAGCAGCAGTTGCAGGTCCGGATGCCGGGCCTCCAGTTCCAGCACCGCCGCCATGTTCATGCTGATGTCATCGCGAATGGCGGTATGCGGACAGCCGCCGGTTTCCACCCCCATCACGCGATCCGCGGGCAGCACATCCGCCCGCAGTAGAAACTCAGCGTCTTCACGTGTGTAGATGTCGTTGGTGATAACGGCGAGCGAATACTTGTCGCGCAGCCACTGACACAGGCGGAGCACACACATGGTTTTGCCGGAGCCCACGGGGCCGCCGATGCCGAGACGAAAAGGACGTTGGGTTGCTGTCATGAGATAAAAAGACGTTCCCCCGCCAGCGCGTGGCGCAGGGAGGCGATTTCGAGAAGAGGATTGAACCATCCGGTGCGCGCCGCGGGCATCGCTTCCGGCTCCTGTTCAAGCCGGAGGACCAGTGCCGCCATCGCTCCCCGCACCTGGGACTGCGCCGTTTCCTGGCCCAGCCGCATCAGCTTCATGGCGGCATAGGCATAGCCGCTCAGCGTTTGATAGGCGAAGGCACACTGCACCGCCGCAACGGGTGTGTTCCGGAGTTCCAGCGCGCACACCACGAGGTGATGACACGGCGCGCCGCTCTCCGCATAGCCGTCCAGCACCGGAGCCGGTGCCAGT
>DATAIE010000137.1:0-5103 GCA_036262875.1 Verrucomicrobiales bacterium | reverse complement strand
TGTCATTTCCGATGACCAGGGATCCAACTACGATCCGGCCCGAGTTCGCGAGCAATTGCACCGTGCCGCTCTCCACGGTGGTGGTGCCTGTGAAGGTGTTGCTGGAGTTACTCTCCAGTTTCAGAGTGCCGTTCCCCTTTTTGGTGAGGCCCGTGTTGAGGTTGGCTTCGCCAATGACGCCATTGAAGGTCAATTCAGGCTGTACCGCGCCGGCGTTCACGGTGAGGGTGCGTGTGGCGGCGAGTTTCACGGGCGAATTCACAGCGGCTCCGGCGACACTGGAAGAGGTAGCGGTGACGTCCGCTCCGAGCGTCAGGAGACCTGTGGCGGATGCTTGAAAGGTTCCGCCGCTCATCAAAAGCGGGCCGTTTTGCGTGAACTTCCCGTCGCCGATTGTCACGATGCCGGGATCAAAGACGTTTGTGGCGGTGGTCACCACCAGCACGCCGCTCGCTCCCCCGAGGTTTACATTGCCATACACATTCAGCGTTCCAACGGTTTCGCCCTTTCCGTTCAGGTTCAGGGTGCCGTCCGAATAAACCGTGACGGTCGCGGTATCGGAAATCTCCACCGCCTGCTGCAGGATGACGGAAGCATTTGAGCTTCCCTGATCTCCGATGACGAGATTGCCGGGTACCGCTGTATTGGAGCCGTTCGAATTCAGGGAAAGGACTCCTCCGACAACCGACGTGGGGCCGGTATAGCTGTTGTTACCCGTGATGGTGCAGGTGCCGGCTCCCCGTTTCCGCAGACCGACTGTGCCGCTCACGTTGTTGGCAAGAGTCAATGATCCCGCCACGACATCGACGAAACAGTTTTGTCCCGAAATTACCATGGGCAGGGTGGCGGCAATGGTATTGGTTCCTGTATCGCTGAGGATATTGACGAAGGCGGTGGCTCCGGAAAGGCCCAGTGTCGTCGTGCCCGAAAGCGTATTTCCTCCGCCGGTGAAATGGATCTGGTCCACCGTCAGACCGACGATGTCACAGACCGACGCGGTCCCGGAGCCGAACACCACATTAGTGCCCCCGGATTCGCTGCTCGTCGGTTTTCCGCCGGCCCAGTTGGCGGCGTTGGACCACAAAGAATTTCCTCCGGCTCCGGTCCAGGTGTGCGTTGCCGCCTCGAGGGGACAGTAACTGCAAAAGACAAGGAAGAGGGAAAGAAGGACCGGGTATAAGGCAAAACGAGGCGGGCGCATAGAAGGATGGGTTTGAAGATCAGACGCCATCGGCACTGCTGGATGACAGCAGCCGCCGACGGGAATCGACAAACACAACAATGGCCTCAATTGGCGATCCGGCTATGCGCCGTTCGGAGTAGAGAGGTGTATTGCGGTACTTCTTCGCCCGTACTTGCCGGAGGGCCTCCTGAGCCCCGGCCCCGCTCTTTTCCTCTCCGCCAGTTCCAGTGCCTGGCCCGCTTGTTAATGCCGGCGGGCGTGTCATGTTAGCCCGTGAAGCTGTTTGGCCTTTTCCGATTTCTGAGCCGCTGGAACCGGAGGGCGGTGGTAGTGTTCACGGTGTTGTTGTTTTGCACCTGGGTGGGTTTTTTTGTGATGGGGATGTTTCCCCTTCATTACTTTAACGCGTTTTGGTACCAGGTTCCTCTCAAGCTGGGCTGTGCGTTCGTGTTGTTTTCTGTCTGGCTCACGATCCTGGTCAGTCCCGGAATGTCCAGGCAACGATGGCCGTTGCGCGAAACGGGCGGGCGAATGACTGCCGCGGGAGGGTGTTTGCTATTCGCCGCCGTTGCCGTGTGCGCAGGCGGAGGCCCCCACTGCCTCGGCACCAGGACGGGAGGCAAACTGGGTATCGACCTCCAGGTCATTCGCGATCTACAACATTCAACCGCCGTCATTACCCTCGCGCGAGGCGCGGAGATCGCGGAGTTGCCTCGGGAGCAGTGGCCGGCATCGGTCACCCGAACTGGACCGTGGCCTTTCGACCGGCAGGTGCCTTCGGTCATCCGGGTGCATCCTTCGCCGGCGGGCTCACCCTCGCTCAGCATGCACTACGGTCGCGGAACTTCGGACGTTGTCGTGCAGCGCGACATGCCGGAGTTGGGTGAGCCCGGAGACTACGATGTCGTCCAATGGGCGGATGACGTGTGGCTGTGCCGGAACTACGCGGATTGATGCGGGAGGGAATCTCCCGCCTGCATCAACCGCGTGTCCCCGGGATCAATCGTCCGCCTTGTCTTCGTCTTTGATGACGAAGCGTGCCTTCAGGGTGGCCACGGGCTTTGCGAGACCGGCGGCCTCCACGCTGCGGAGGACTTCCTTGAAGTCTTTGTAGGCGGCGGGAGATTCGTCGATCGGGTAGCGGCGGCAGTTTGTCAGGATGTCGTGGGCGTCGAACTCGGCGTCCACGGTTTTCTGATCCAGACGGCGTCCTGCCTCCTTGCGGCCCATGCAGCGGCCTGCGCCGTGGTTCACAGAATAGCAGGACTTTTCCGCGCCGGCCTGCGCAACCATAACGACAGAGCCGTCACGCGGATTGCCTGGCAGGAGGATCGGGTGACCGGTTTCCGCGAACGGCGTTCCAGCCAGGGAGAAGTGCCCGCCCGGAATGGCGCGGGTGGCTCCCTTGCGGTGCACCCAGGATTTCCGGCCGTCCACGATTTCCTCCCGCGCGATGTTGTGGCTGATGAAGTACACCAGCTTCCCCGTCACGCCCGGCAGGATTTCCTGGAAGGCCTCCAGCACGAGCGCATTGATCAGCAAGTGATTCACCGTCGCGAAGTTCGCGCCCAGCGCCATGTCGTTCAGATAGGCGCTGGCTTCAGGTGTTCCCAGCGGCGCGTAGACGAGCTGCCGGTCCGCGGCGGGGAAGGGCAGGCTCCAGGTGCGGAACTTGTTCTCAAGGTCCCGGAACTGTCCCTGGGCGAGCAGGTTTCCAAAGCCGCGTGATCCGCAGTGGCTCAGGAAGGCAACGTGTTTATCGCGCAGGCCAAAGGTCTCCGCGGTCTGCTGCACGCTTGGACGGTCGGACAGGTGCACCACCTCGCATTCACCGAAGTGATTGCCTCCGCCGTAGGAGCCCAGCTGTTGCATCTTATCCGTGAAGTTCCGGATGCGGTCCTGTGCGAGAATCCACTCCAGACGTGCGCCGAGTTCCGATGGAACGCCATGCGCGTGGTCTTCGCAGCGCTCTGCCCACTCCGGCGGGATGCCGAGTTGTTCGCACACGGTGCGGCTCGCTCCCTCGGTTACTGCCTGGAAGCCGAGTTCACGGGAAACGCGGCGCGACTTCTTCGCGGAGCGCTGGCCCTGACCGGCCCCCGTCGGCGTGCGCTCGACGATGGCATTGATCAACGCCCGTCGCGTAGGCTTGTCGACGATGGCGTCCTCCGGCAGATCAAGCTGGAGCAGACTCATGGAGCATTTGATATCCACGCCCACCGGGCCTGGATAGATGTGTGTAGGAGAAACCATCACACAGCCGACCGGGGCGCCGTATCCGGCGTGGGCGTCCGGATTCAGAACGAGGTCTGTCACACCCGGCGCCCCGCGCGAGTTCAAGGCCTGCTGGAGACAGGTCTGATCGAAGTTGTCACGAATGGCGTCCGTGCCGATCACAGTGATCGGTTTGCCGTTGTTGTTCGGTGCAGGAATGAAGCCTTCGGCGTCGGTGGTTTTGTGAAGGGTGATGTTCATGGGGAAAGGTGTGGCTCTCAGCGTTCAGCTTTTGAGAGGAGGTTTTTGGTTTTTAGTTAGATGCCGGCGGGTGCGTTGCGGGAGACGAAATCCCGCAGTGTTCCAAACCGGTGTCGCGGCCGCTCGGAAACAGGGAGCAGCAGATACTGGTGAGAGCTTAGTTGATGGGTCCCAGCGATCCAGTAAGCAGTGGTCCGGTGATGACCGTCTTCGACCTGGATCGAGCCGTCGTCGTCTTCACTGAGTCTGACGGGAGGCAGAGGATAACCGTTTTGAATAGCTTCGACGAGTGCATGGATCTGGCCCGGATTGCGGAGCCGCCGCTGCGACACAAAGAGAGTGGCAAGTTGCATAGACGGCAGGTGCCGGGCCCGCGCGTGTCAACTGCCGCCTCTGAGAGGAAGGGATGGTGATGAAAAATCGAATCATGTGAGGGGGGTGGGAAAGGCGAAGAAGGCGCGGCGACAAGGTTTTGGTGAAACGGTTTCCTGCTCTGCCACTGAGCTACAGGCCCGGTAAGCGGGCCCGGCAGGAATCGAACCTGCGGCCAGGACGTTTGGATACGTGTAGTTCCACCGGCATTCGCCGCATGAAGAGGCTGAATTGGCTTTTACGAAAAAGGCGCGGTGACAAGGAGTTGGTGAAACGTTTACCGCTCTACCCCTGAGCTACAGGCCCGGTAAAAGGCGGACCCGACGGGAATCGAACCCGCGACATGTAGTTCCACCGGCATTCGCCGCATAAAATGTTAGTTAGGAAAGGCGGGCCGACAAGGATTTGCGGAGACGGGACAGTTGAAAATGTAGTCCCCGCGGCATTCGGCCCATGGGTGAAAGTGAATTGGAATGAAAAGGCGCGACGACCAGAGAAGTGAAACCGTTTTTATGTGGGGGACCTGTCGAGGGAGTTGGCCTGAGAGCTGCGGACTGTGACAAGTCCTCCGGTCATGGCTGGCCAAAACACCTTTAGGGTGTGTCCTCCGGGCTGTTTACCGGACGGGCATTTCAATGTAGTTCCACCGGCATTCGTCGCATGGATTTTGGAAAAAGGGCGGGCCGACAAAGTTTTTACAGAGACGGACAATCCAAATGTAGTCCCTGCGGCATTCGGCCCATGGTTGGTGTGAAAGAGAGGTGGCGACAAGAGGGCAGAAACTTCTCAGCCTTGCGGCCGGGCCGGATTTGCACCGGCTGGTTGCGAATGTAGTTCCTGCGGCATTCGCCTGAAGTTGGCTTGAATTTGAGCCCGGACGGGAACCTCCCGTCCGGGGTTGAGTGTCAGGCAGCCGGCAGGCTGCTGTAGTTTTCGATGACGCCGGTCCAGTGGCCCGGATCGAACTTGCCGGCGGCGAACTGGGCGATGATCTCGAACACGTGGTCCGAGAAGCCGCCGATGTTCAGCACGTTCGGCTGTTCCGCAGCCTGGGTGGTGCGGTTAGGCTGGAT
>DATAIE010000136.1:0-6382 GCA_036262875.1 Verrucomicrobiales bacterium | reverse complement strand
TCACCTCGCGCCTTCTCTGCCTCCCCGGATGCCGGATGCCGCGGTCGAACCCTATCGAAACCGCCCCGGCGTTCCGGATCCTCTGAGAGCGGCCTGGATCGCAGAACTGGACGCTGCCGTGGGCAGCCTGCTGGATGAACTTCAGAGTCTGAAAATCGATGGAGGCACCCTCTTTATCCTCACCTCCACGAGTGGCACGCCGATGGCTGGAAAGGAAAATGCGGGCTTCAACGCAGGCCGTCGCGGCGGACGCGGCACTCCCTATGAAGGCGGCCACTGCGTGCCGCTGCTGGTGCGCTGGCCGGAGGGCGGAGTCGTCGCCGGAAATGTGACCGCTCCCGCCGCTCACATTGATCTCCTCCCCACCGTAGCCGAACTCACCGGCGCTCCCCTGCCGGCGGAATGTGTTCCGGACGGAATCAGCCTGGTACCTCTTTTGCACGGTCCTTCGGCGACACCTCTGCCCGAAAGAATTCTCTTTACCGATGCTCAGGAAATTCCGGTGCCGGTGGCCATGCGGCAAAGCTGTGTCATCGCGGGCCCCTGGCGTCTCGTCAACGAACGTGAACTCTACGATCTCCGCACAGACCCCGGACAGCGCCAGAACGTGGCCGCAGCCAATGCCGCCACGGTGCAGCGGCTGAAGGAAGCCGGCGCGGCGTGGTGGAAGAGCCTGCCTTCCTCCGGCATCGAACCCGCCCGCATCACCATTGGCGGTCCGCAGGACCCGGTTCTTCTGACTCCCCAGGACTGGCTGGGCCGCAGTGGACTGCCGCTCACACGTGAGGACGTCATTGCCGGCAAACCCGCCAACGGTCAATGGCTGCTGAACGTCGCCGCTGAAGGAAACTACGACATCCTGCTCCGCCGCTGGCCGCTAACGGTGAACCGAACGCTCCAGGACAGCTTCTTCAAAACGGATAAAGCCCGCCTGCGCGTTGGCACGGTGGACGACTCCCGCGCAGTCCAGGCAAATGCCGCCGGGGTGAACTTTCGCGTTCACCTCAAGGAAGGCCCCACCGCCCTCCAGACCTGGCTGACCGGCGAAGGGAAATCCTGCGGTGCTTATTTCGTCGAGGTGCGCCGGGCCGTGGAGGTGCGCTCCGCCAAGCCGGTGGCTCAGCCAAAGGACCCGGTGAGAATTCCCAAAGACCCGGTAAAAACGCAGCCGGCGAGTGCGCCGAAAGTCTCTGACGCGCCGCGGATTCCGAGGTGACCTGCGTTACGGCACCACCCGAACCCGCACGTAGCCCTTCCCCGCCAGCGGCGCGCTGAAAGCAGCAGTCGTAAGAGACTCGAAGTTGCCTGTCGCCGTGACCAGCGGCCCTGCATCCGTCCAGGCAGCGAGGTCTGGGGAAGTCTGCAACCGGTACCGTTTGCCAGGCACGGCGGACCAGGTGATGTCAGTCATCCCCGTAGCCGCCACGGAAATTGCAGTGACCCGCAGGGACGATGACCGGTCATTGGCAGCCGTTCCGGCGAGGTACTCCTGGTAGTTGGACTGGCCATCGCCGTCCAGATCCAGATCGCGGTCCGCGGCATCGCTGCTGTTTAATCCGTTGGCGGCTTCATAACTGTCCGGAATTCCATCGCTGTCCGTATCGGTGCCGGTGGAACTGAAACGGATGTTTTCGACGGTCATGTACTCATTGGTGGAGTCGTCGAGGCCGTAGATGATCAACTGCGCCGTCCCTGTTCCCGCAGGAATCGAGTAAGTCAGCGCGTGATTTGCATCCTTCGTGGTATTGGTTGCGGTTCGCTCGATCATCTCCAGTCCGTTCATGCGTCCTGACAGATCCGTGTCATAGGTCGTCACGAGGGACTTGGGATCGAGAGTGTTCCCGTCGAGGATGAGAATTGCGAGAAACGTGTCGTCGTCCTCAAATCCAAGGCTGGTATCATGCACATGGAGGTTGGCGGAAAACGTGACCGGCCCTGCCGCACCCGCAAGGCTGACGATTTCTGAAGTCACGATCTTGTCAGTGTCCCCGCCATTTGCGGCTCCGTTGTTTTGAAGAATCGTTCCCGCGGTGGTATCGATAACCCACGACGCCGAAGGCGGAGTGGCGCCATCGGTGTAGAGGGGCGTCGAGGTGCCCGCCAGATTCACCTGGCCGATGATATACGGGCCCGGCAAAGGCACCACGATCGATTTGGTAAGCGCCGGATAGCTGGCATCCGCTACATTGACCGTCACCGAAGTCGCACCGCCAGGAACAGTGAGCGTCACCGCGCCAAAGCTGCCCGTGGCAGGAGACACACCGGTGGCTGCCCACCCCGGCCCTCCGTTTTGACCGGTGATCGTGACATCGAAGCTCACCGTATCGTCCGCCCCGCCCGGCCCATTGTCATTGTGGACGATGTTCGTGGCGGGCGTGACCGTCAGAGAGGAGGCCGGCGGCGTGAGGGTGAACGTGGCCGTGGCGCCGGGATTGTCATTGTCCGTGACCGTGATGGTCTTCGGTCCGCCCGCGAGAGGGTAAGGGCCGAACCTCACCGGCGAAAGAATGGCGTAGGAACCGGTGCGCACCGGGGTTTCATCGCTGTGCCAGCCTGTGCTGGCTCCCGTATTCGCTCCTGACAGGGTATACCTGGCGGAAAACGTATCGTCTGCTGCGGAAGGTGTCCCTTTATTGTCTATCGTCACCCCGCCCACCGGCGTCACAAAAAGCGCGGGCGCGTCGCTCTGGATGAACGTCAGGTCGAGATCGTCGATCCCCATGAGGGTGTCCGCCCCTCCATCGTTGATGTTCCCCCAGCGAATGGCGAAGAATTCACCCGGGTCGATCCGGATGGAGGAGGGCGGAGCCGCGTTCACCAGGGTGTTGGTCGTAACCGGAGTGTCCGGGGCTGAATTGGCATAGGTGAAGTCCGCTGTATTCACGCGGTTCCAGCCGCTCACGTAATAAGAGGTGGGATTTGTGGAAACCTCTGGCGGAAACACATCCGTGGTGGCCGGAGCGGTGGTCAGCGTCAGCAGTGCATCTTTTGTAGGAGCTTTCGTCCACCACACGGCCAGCGTTTCGATGTAATCGGCAAACTGGTTTGTCCGGCGGACCTTGACTGTGTAGTTGATATTGCTCAGAAGGACCGGTGCCGTTCCGGTGTGCTGAAAAACAGCGATCATCGAGAATTCACCCTGCCCGGTGATCGGAACGCATCCCATCGCGCGATCGGAGTTCCCAAGGGTGCCAATCGAGTACATCCACCCGGTATTGTGAATGACGGAACCGTCGTTCACCTTATAGGCGTAGGCGGATCCGGCGAATCCGGTGGGAGTCACCGCATTGCCCGCACGGAAAATGTACCAGCCATCGATGGTGGAGTCGTCGGTCCAGCTGGCGGTGGCGTTTCCGTTATTGAGGCCCGTGGTGGATGTGGCCGCGAGCACATTGAAATTCTGCGTATAGTGCATGCTCCCGGTGAGGGGAATAGGAGTCGCAGAAAGAGTGGACTGTAACAATACAAGGGCAGCAGCAACGCTGACCGTAGGATAGGCGTTTTTCATGAGTCGAAGGGGATGGCTTTCCGCGACGCGCTGCGAGCCGGGAAAAAGCCATGATTGGACGCCGGGACCCACTTGTCAAACCGATGCGCCAGGCGTTTTTTAATACAACTGACAAACGATTTGAAAGCTCACAAAAGCCGGAAAGGAGTGAGCCACTGAATGGAATCCACTGCCTTCGCCCCTGCCAATATCTCTCTCGTATTCGAAACCTACGACGCCCAGCCCCCTCATGACCGGGGGTCTTTGGGAGTGGGCATCACTCTCACCGAAGGAGCCCATGTCCGCGTGGAGCGCCATGCAGGACCATCCCATGAAATCATCGTCGGCGGCGAAGTGTGGGAGTTTCCGACCGTCCGCTCGGTGCTGAATGAACTCTCCCCGGTGCCGCTGCGGGTGGAAATCGAAGCCGCATTTCCCTTCGGATGCGGATTTGGCATGAGCGGCGCCAGCGCCCTCGCCGCAGCGTTTGCGGTGAACCAGTTGCTGTCATTGAATCGCGGGCGCACGGAACTGGGGATGATCGCTCACCGTGCGGAAGTGGCCAATGCAACGGGTCTGGGGGACGTGGGAGGACAGTTCAACGGCGGCATCATGATCAAGCGCCGCAAGTTCGAGCCTCTCACCGTCGAACAACTGCCGGTGCCGCCGCAGACGCTGCACTGCCGTGTCTTCGGCCCGATTCACACCCCGGACGTCATCAACAGCCGCGAAAAGCTCCTTCACATCAACCGTGCCGGTCACGCCGCCATGGACGACATCACCGCCGCCGGCAGTGCCCTCACCATGGAGGAACTGTTTCGCATTTCGCACACCTTTGCCACGGCCAGCGGGCTGCTGCAAAGCCCCCGTCTCCAGGAAGCCATCGACAGCGCCATCGCCGCAGGGCACGCGGCGACGATGATCATGCTGGGGGAAGCCGCGGTGAGCACCGGCCCATTCCCCGGCAGCCGCCCGGTGAAAATTCTCTTTGATGGAGTGAGCGTGGGGAGGTAGCTCACCAAAAGCGCCCTTTTACCCCGACGCCGCGATCCGCTGGAGGTCCGCGCGCGTCGTGGCGTAAGTGGTGTTGAAGGCGAGCGCCTTCTCATCCGGCTCGAGGTTATGGCAGCGGCAGTGGGTAAGGTAAAGATCGGGCCACCAGTTGCGGTGGCCGGTGAGTCCGTCCTTTCGCCACTGATCCCAGTCGCTCACCACTTTGGTCCAGCAGGCGCTGCCGTATTCCGCCGCTTTGGCAGTGTCGTCGTTGAACTGACTCACATACCAGTCCCGCCCGATCCGGGCGTGAAGGACTTCATCCGCCCAGTCATAGTCCTGGAAGAGTTTGGCGAGAGGGTCGCCGCTCTCCGTGCCCACTTCCCATTCGTAGCGTTTGCCCGTTTTCGTCATGAGCCCCTGCTCTATGAACCACAGCACCGCGTGGCGCTCTTTGGGCGAAAGCTGCTCATTGAGCCCCTTCGACCAGGTGAAGTTCACCATGACATGCTTTGGCCATTCGATGCTTTGACTAACGAATCCGACTTCGCCCATCATCGCGTGGCGGGCCTCGTCCCAGAGTTGCCGCGTCATGTCGCGGTAGAATCCCCACGGCTTGTCCGGAAGCTCCACGAGGATGCTGGCCATCATCTCCGGCACATCGATCTCGCGGATGCGTTTGTAATACATCATCAGCGTTTTGGCTCGCGCCGGAAACTCCGGATTGTAGAGAAATTCCTCCGCATGCACGCCCATGTTATAGGGATCCGGGAACCGCTCATCGCGCTGCGGCACGCGGTCGTATTGGAAAGGTTGAGCGGAATATTGCGGAACGACCGGCTCCAAGTGGCGCGGCTGCGTCCCATCCAGTCCGCCCGCCGCCACAAGACACTGATCCAGAAGCGTGAGCCACGAGTCCAGTTTCTCCGAAGCGGAAACGGGCAGGCACGGAATGGCGCGCCTCCCCCACTCGATCATGTCCTCGATCTCGAGAAGCGAATGCCGAAGCACCCGGCAGGTGGGATTGTCCGCCAAATGGTTCGTGTCCTTCAAGTGCCGTTCCATTCCCTCCTTCAGCGCCGGGAGCGCTTTTTGATAAATCCCCGCACACACCTCCAGAGCCGTGGGCGCAGCCATGATTTCGTCGAAGAACATCTTCAAATGCTCATCCGGCACCTTCTCCAGTCCCAGTGGCGGATGCCGCATCTCCGCCACCCGGTCCCGCAAGGTCGTGATGTGCTCCGCGCAATACCAGGCATGCAGACTCCACGCCATCTTCAACTCATACACCGGCTCCGCCGTCAGCCGCGTCAGAAACGTCCGCCACAACCGCTGCAGCGCATAGTGATACCGCTTCAGCCGGTCCACCACCTCCTGCACCGCCAGCCCCGGCGTCATCATTTCGCGCAACGAACCGAGGCCAGCCATCTCCGGCAGGCCGTGGAGGGATTGATAGGAAAACGCGGAGGGGTTGTCAGTCGGCGGCATAGTCGGTCTGTGGCTTCTGGTTCAGTCGGAAAACGATTCTTACACCGGCACGCACCAAAGTCATCCGCGATCCGGATCACCGGCAGACTGGCACCGGTGCCTGTCTATCTGTTATTGTCGGCACAGCGGGAATATGCTAAAGCGGTTCCGGTCCGGTCTTCCCATGCGTCCCTTTTCATCTGTTTGGATCACCTGCGCGGCGATAGCGGGCGGATTTGTTGCCGCGCGTTTCATCCACTCTTTTTGGGAATCGCCCCCCAACCGGCTACCTGTCATCCCGAAAAGCGGAGGTCCTGGAGGGGGTGGCGTTCCGGAAGCAGCCAAAGAGTGGGCGCTCAAAGAAAAGGGTTCGCGACAGGTGCCGGAGATGATCGCAGCGGTGGAGAATGCAGGCGTGGCGGATTTGCGGAAGCT
>DATAIE010000135.1:0-10633 GCA_036262875.1 Verrucomicrobiales bacterium | reverse complement strand
AACTCGCACAGCGCCGGAGGCAAAACGAAACGGCAGATGGAAGCCGGCGCACAGATGCGCAATTCCCCGCGCCCCCAGGTGAGCGCCTGCTGGAGATCCTCACGCGCGGCGGACATGTCGTGGAGGATGCGCTCCGCCCATGGCAGCAGCCGCTGACCGGCGGTTGTGAGGACCGCGCGGTGTCCGCAGCGCTGAAACAGGAGAGACCCCGTCTCTTCTTCGAACGAGCGAATACTGTGACTCACCGCTGACGACGTGAGATTTAGAGCGCGGGCGGTGGCGGCAAAACTGCCGCTCCGGGCGAGGAGGGTGAACGCCTGAAGCCGCCGCCCGTCCAGAGGGGGCGAGAGCTTCGGCGGCTGCCAGGTGGTTTTCGAGCGTTGAATACGATTCACTGTTTAACTGAAAACGTTGCAAGCTACTTCCGTGCCGGGCGGGGGACCCCTGGCATGCGAAAAGCTTTGCAGGGCGGGAAGAAAACATGCCGTCCTCCGCCTCCAGTTCTCCCCGCACCACCCCGTCCTCCCGCCGGAATTCCCCGGTGCTCCGGCTGGGATTCGTGCCGCTTTCAGACTGCGCCCCGGCGGCAGCGGCCTTCGAGCGCGGTCTTTTTACCAAACACGGCGTGCGGGTTCAAATGCTCCGCCAGCCAGGCTGGGCGAGCATTCGCGACGGGCTCATGGCGGGCACGCTCGATGCGGCGCATGCCCCCGCCACCCTCGCGTTTTCCCCCGAGCCTCCGGGTCCCCATGGCCCGTTGCGCACAGCGTTTCTCTTCAACTCGCAGGGCAACGCGATCACCCTCTCCCGCGCGCTGCACCGCCGGGGATTGCGGGATCATGGAGACCTCAAGTCGGAAGTGCGGGCCCGCCGCGGCGGAGCCCCTCTCACTCTCGCCTCGGTGGCGCGCTTTTCCATGCACATGGTGCTTCTTCGCCAGTGGCTGTGCCGGGGCGGCATCGATCCGGATAAAGACGTGCGCCTCGTCACCCTGCCGCCGCGGCAGATGGCGGCGTGCCTCGCCGCGGGTCACATCGATGGCTTTTGCGCCGGTGAGCCATGGAACACACTCGCCGTCTCCGAAGGCAGCGGATGGACCGTGGCCACCAGTGCCGACCTCGAACCCGGCCATCCGGAAAAGGCGCTGCTCGTGACACGGAGTATCGCGGAAAACCGTCCGGACGAACACGCCGCCATGATTCGCGCGCTGCTTGAGGCCGCCGCGTGGTGCGACTCCCCCGCGGGCCGGCGCGCGCTTCCGGCGCTCATGGCACAGCCGGAGTGGCTTGATCTCCCGGAGGCGGTCACCGCCCCGGCTTTTCAAAATGAAGGCTTCGTCACGTTTTACGCGGGAGGTGTAAATGAGCCCTCCCCTGACAAAGCCGCGTGGCTGCTGGCCGCCCTGCGCCGCCAAAAGATGCTGCGCGCCCCTGCCTCGCGCGATGCCGCGCTTCTTTCCTCCTTCGATCACGCCGCGTGGCGCGCCGCCACGGAACCCGCCCGCTCTCTCACGACTTTAAACACTCTATGAACACTAACGAATCTTCGTCCACCCGCCGCCGCTTCCTCGGACGCTCGGCGCTCGCCACCCTCGCCGCCGGGCTGCCTCTCGGATGGAGCGGCTCCGTGTGGGCCAGCGATGCCCCGGAAACTGCGGACCTCAAGCTCGGCATCATCGCCCTGACAGACTGCTCCTCCATCGTTGTCGCCCATGAGAAGGGACTCTTCAAAAAGTACGGTATCAACTCCACGGTGTCGAAAGGCGCCAGTTGGGCCGCCATTCGTGACTCGCTGATCACCGGGGATATTCAGGCCACCCACATGCTGCTGGGCATGCCCATCGCGAGCACCATGGGACTCGGAGGCGCTCCCAAAAAGCCCCTCGTCGTCCCGTGGATTCTCAACCGGAACGGTCAGGCCATCACCCTCAAAAAAGAACTGGCGGGCAAAGTGGCGGGCGATCCGAAGAAGCTCAAGCCCCTCGCCGACGCCGCCAAAGCCGCAGGCACGCCGATGACCTTTGCGATGACCTTTCCTCCCGGTACGCACGCCATGTGGATTCGCTACTGGCTCGCTGCCGGAGGCATCCATCCCGGTGACGCCTCGGGCGGGGGAGCCGACATCAATCTGATCACCATCCCGCCGCCTCAAATGGTGGCGAATATGAAGGTGGGCAAGATGGATGGTTTTTGCGTGGGTGAGCCGTGGAATGCAAAAGCCATCGCCGAGGAAATCGGCTTCACCGCCATCACCACTCAGGGGATCTGGAAAGACCATCCGGAGAAGGTCTGCGCCTTCACGGAGGAGTTCGCGGCAAAGAATCCGAAGACCGTCAAAGCCGTGCTCAAAGCCCTCCATGAGGCGAGCGTCTGGCTCGATAAAATGGACAACCGGGCGGAGGGCGCAAAAATTGTCAGTGGGGTGAATTACATCAACTGTCCGCCGGAAACCATCCTCGGACGCCTCCAGGGCAAGTATCTCTTCGGCGATGGCCGGAAGCTGAAAGACCCGGATTACATGATCTTCAGCGACCGCGGCTGCAACTATCCGCAGGCGAAGTTCGGCACCTGGTGGCTGACACAGTTGCGCCGCTGGGGCTTCACCGAAGGCGCTCCGGAGTATGCCGCCATCACAAAGCAGGTCATGCGCGGTGACATTTACGAGGAAGCCATGAAGGAAATCGGCTTCAAACACGCCGGGGCCAATACCGGCGCAGAGAAGTTCTTCGATGGCGGTGTCTTCGATCCCACTGCCGATCCCGAAAAATACGCGGCGTCGTTCGCTGTGAACAGCATCAAGGGCTAACCGTTATGAGCAGGCTGCGAAAAATCCGCTGGGAGGGCTTCGTGCTGCCCTTTCTGGGCATCCTCGCGATCCTCGGCATCTGGGCCATGATCGCGGGAAAGTCTGTCACTACGCAAACGGTCGATGATTTCGGAGACCCGCAAACCATCGTCAAACGCGAGGGGGTTTCTCCGGATCTTCCCTCTCCCGCAGAGACCTGGGAGGCCAGCAAGCCGTATGTGACGAAGCCGCTGGAAAAGCGCGGGGAGCTCGACCAGGGCGTGCTCGCGTTCACCCTCCTTTCCCTGGGCCTCGTGCTCAAAGGCTACCTCATCGCGCTGGCCATTGGCACGCCGCTGGGATTCGCGCTGGGCCTTTCCAAGCGGCTTTCGCAGATGCTCGATCCCATCGTGCAGGTGCTGCGCCCGGTTTCGCCGCTGGCGTGGTATCCGCTGGGACTCGTGCTGTTCAGCTCAATCAAACTGCTCGACGGCGACGGCAAGGTGTTCTTCGGACCGTCGGACGCCGCGGCCCTGTTCACCATCGCGGTCTGCGCCATGTGGCCGACTGTCATCAATACGGCGGTGGGCGTGCGCGCCGTACCCCAGGACTACCGGAATGTCGCCAAAGTGCTGCGTCTTTCAAAGCTGAAGACGCTCTGGAAGGTGCTCATCCCCGCCTCCCTGCCTAACATGTTCACCGGTTTCCGGCTCTCCCTGAGCATGGCATGGCTGGTGATCGTCGCAGTGGAAATGCTCACGGGCCGTCCGGGCGTGGGAGGATTCCTCTTTCAGCAGTACAACGCCGGTCACTACGCGCACATCATCCTCTGCATCGTGATCATCGGACTCGTGGGTCTGATCATCGACCGCCTCATGACTGCTGCGGAAAGCCGCATGCGCACCGCCTGATTCCCATGAGCCTCCTCGAAATCAACGGCGTCACCCGCGGCTACAACGGCCACGACGTGATCCGCGATATCAGCCTGACGGTGAATGAGGGCGACTTCGTTTCCCTCATCGGTTATTCCGGCACGGGAAAGACGACGCTCATTTCCCTGCTTTCCGGATTGCTGAGGCCTGACCGGGGCACGGTGAAGATGGAGGGTGTTCCGGTCACGGGCCCTTCGCATGACCGCGGGATCGTGTTTCAGAATTACTCCCTGCTTCCGTGGCTGAGTGTTTCGGAAAATATCCGCCTTGCCGTGGATCAGGTGTATCCGCAGTGGACGGCGGCGAAGCGGAAAGAGCACACGGAGAAATACATCGCCATGGTGAAGCTCACGCCTGCGGCAAACAAGCTCCCGAAGGAGTTGTCAGGCGGCATGCGTCAGCGGGTCGCGGTGGCGAGGGCGCTTTCCATGAATCCCCGGGTGCTGCTTTTGGATGAACCGCTGAGCGCTCTGGACGCCCTCACCCGGGCCCAGCTCCAGGACGAAATCAGCGATATCTGGCTGCGGACGCGCACCACGGTCATTTGGATTACCAACGATCCGGATGAAGCCATCCTCATGGCGGACCGCGTGATTCCGCTGCTCCCGGGGGAGGCCGCCACGCTGGGCCGCGAACTGACCATCGATCTCGCCCGGCCGCGCGACCGCCGCACTGTAGCCGATGAGCCGGCATTCAAGCAGTTCCGGGCGGACATCATTGCCCAACTGGAGGCCGCGAAGAGCCTCATCACACAGACCTCCACCTGCAAAGTGACCCTGCCGGACATCCTGCCGGAGGACGTGATGACGAAAAACGTCCTGCCCTTTCTCATCCGGAGAGGCCCGCGCCGCCGGTCCGATCTCAACCCCGAAACCGTGGAAGCCGCTGTATGAGCCAGGTCCTGCCTCCCATGCTGGAGCTGCACAGCCTCAGCAAAAGTTATCCCTCCGCGCGCGGCCCTGCGGTCATTGTGAAGGACTTCAACCTGCGCATTGCACGCGGGGAGTTCGTGACGCTCATCGGTCACTCCGGCTGTGGCAAGTCCACGGTATTGAGCATGGTCGCCGGTCTCACGGACGTTTCCGCGGGCTCGATGATTCTCGGGAGCCGGGAAACGGTGGAAGCCGGCCCGGACCGCGGCGTCGTTTTCCAGTCACCCTGTCTGCTGCCGTGGCTCACCGCGCTGGAAAACGTGATGCTCGGTGTGAATCAGGTCTACTTCACGGCCAGCAAAGCGGAGCGCCGGCAACTGGCGGAGTATTATCTCAGCGTGGTCGGCCTGGGGCCGGCCATGAACAAGCGTCCCGCGGAGCTCTCCCAGGGGATGCGCCAGCGGGTGGGCATCGCCCGCGCCTTTGCCCTCCAGCCAAAGATGCTTCTGCTGGATGAGCCCTTTGGCATGCTCGACGCCCTGACAAAACGGGAGCTGCAGCAGGTGCTGCTCGATGTCTGGCGGCGGTTCCGGATCACCACCCTCATGGTGACGCACGACGTGGATGAAGCCGTGTTCCTTTCCGACCGCGTCGTGATGATGACCGACGGACCCGAAGCGGAGGTGGGCGACATCCTGCGCATTCCCTTCGCCCGGCCCCGCATCCGCGCCCAACTGATGGAGGATCCGGAATATGCGGAATGCCGCCGTCACCTGCTGACCTTCCTCAACGAGCGCTCCCACATCCGTCCCAGCCGGGAGCCCGGCTTTGTTCCCTTCGAGGATTCCTATCAACCGGTCGTGGAACCCGCTTCGGGAGCCCCGGCCTCTTCCCTGCCGGCCCCCGCCTGACTCTTTTCGTTCGATCACATTCCATCTATGACGCCAAAATCCACACTTCGATTTCTCTCTCTGGCTGCCGCCTCCGGTGTTTCCACCCTGATGGCTGGTCCTGCCGCACCCGTCGCTCCGCTGCCGCCACCGGTCGACGCCAACCCGCTTTCCTTTTTCGGAGGCAAGCTCGTTTTGGATTTCCAGGAGCGCATGCGCTTCGAATACCGCGAGAACAACTATGACTTCAACAACAGTGTCGACGCGCTGACCGATGACTCGTGGCTGCTTCAGCGCTTCCGCATCGGGGCAAAGTGGTCGCCGTTGCCATGGCTCTCCATTTACGCCCAGGCTCAGGATACCCGGGAGTTCAATTCGGACAGGCCTAACATCATCGGCACGATGGGTGCCGAGGGTAATGACCGCTTTGACCTCCGCCAGGGTTACATCCGGCTCGGCGATCCCAAAGCGATCAGCCTCACCGTTGGCCGCCAGTCCATGCTCTACGGGGATGAGCGCCTCATTGGCCCGCTGGACTGGCTCAATCAGGGGCGGACCTTCGATGCCGTCAAATTCCGTTACGAAACGAAAGACTGGTGGGTGGATGCGTTCGCCAGTTCCGTGGTGACGTTTCGCGACCATCAGTTCAATCAGTCCGACTGGCTCAGCGACAGCGACATCCGCGATCAGATCTTCAGCGGCATCTACTTCTCCACAACAATGTGGGGCCCGCAGACCACCGACCTCTACGCCCTTCACCTGCATGAAGAGAATGGCGGCGACACGGATTTCTTCACCTTCGGAACCCGCGTAAAGGCCGATTTGAAAAAGACGGGCGGTCTCGATTACGAAGCCGAACTCGCCGTGCAGACGGGCGAGGTCAAAGGGCGCGATCTCTCCGCATGGGCGGTGCATGCAGGCATCGGTTATGTCTGGCTCCAGCATCCGTGGAAGCCGCGCGTCTTTGTCGAATACAACTACGGAACCGGCGATAAAAACGCGGCGGACGGCGACACCGAGACCTTTCAGAACCTCTTCCCCACGAATCACAAGTTCTATGGCTACATGGACTTCTTCTCGTGGCAGAACCTTCACAATCCGGCGATCTCGTTCAGCATTGCACCGGCAAAGGACATCACCCTCCGTGCCGACGGTCACCTTTTCTGGCTCGCTGATACCAGCGACGCCTGGTACCGCGCCAACGGCGTGACCATGGTGCGGCCCATCAACAGTGCCGCAAACAGTTATGTGGGGGCGGAGATCGATCTCACCGCCACCTGGAAGCCGAAGAAGTGGCTCGCGGTGCAGGCCGGGTACAGTCACTTTTTTGCAGGAGACTATCCGGAAGCCACAGGGGCTTCGGACGATGCGGATTTTGCCTACACCAGCGTGACCATCGACTTCTAGCGATTTGTCAGTGCGTGCCCCCCGCCGCCGATGAGCCTTCCGCCTACACTTCCCGCACTTTCACGGCATCGCAGCGAGCCGCCGCTGCGCACGATGCTGGATGAGTTGCTGGAAGAGCAGCAGCGGCTCCCGGCGGCGGAGCGGTTCTCCGCATGGCATGACCGCGCCGCGCCCGGTCCGGGGGCACGCTATTCCGCGCTGCTGCCGGCCACTGCGCCTGGCCACGGCCAGCAGTATGCTTTCGAGGTAAACCTGGATGCCTGCACCGGGTGCAAGGCCTGTGTGGCGGCCTGCCATTCTCTCAATGGCCTCGAGGAGCATGAGACCTGGCGCAGCGCCGGTCTTTTGGTCAGCGAAAACCGCCGTCATTCGCACCGCCAGACGGTGACTACCGCGTGCCATCATTGCGTCGACCCGGCCTGTGCCAATGGCTGCCCGGTCCTCGCCTATGACAAAGACGAAGCGACCGGTGTGGTCCGGCATTTGGACGATCAGTGTATTGGCTGCAACTACTGCACCATGACGTGCTCCTATGGCGTCCCGCAGTATCTTCCCTCCCGCGGCATCGTCCGGAAGTGCGATATGTGCCGCCAGCGTCTTGAGGAAGGCGAGGCGCCCGCCTGTGCGCAGGCTTGTCCGAGCGGTGCTATCCGGATCGTCCTGGTGGACAAGGCGGAGGCCGTAGCCGCAGCACGGAAGGCTCAGACGTCACTGCTGCCGGGGGCTCCGCCCTCCCGGATCACGGTACCATCCACGCGTTACATCAGCCGCGAACCGGTCCCTGTCTCCCTCATTCCGGAAGTGGACCGGAGCACGGAGTTGCAGCCGGCTCACTGGCCGCTCGTGCTGATGCTCGTTTTGTCTCAGGCGGGCGCTGGAGCGCTCGCGGCGTTCCTCATTACCGGAAGCGCACCGGCTCTGTATGCGGCGGCGGCTCTGGCAGCGGCGGGGAATGCCGCCGCCGTGCTCCACCTCGGCCGGCCCCTCAAAGCATGGCGTGCTTGGATGGGATGGAGGAAGTCATGGCTGAGCCGTGAGATTATCGCATTTGGACTGCACGTTCCGCCGCTGCTGCTGCTTGCGGCGGCTGCCCTCCTGGGAATCGCGCTGCCTTTTCCCGGCCTGCTGGCCGCCGGTTCGCTGGGGGCCGGCGTCGCCGGTATTCTGTGTTCGGGAATGGTGTATCACGTTACCCGGCGTCCCTGGTGGAGTGGATCGCGTTCCCTCGTTCGTTTCCTCCTTACCACTGTGCTGGCCTGCGCCGCCGTCGGATGGTTTACGCAACCGGGAGCGGTCACCCTGACGGCATTGGCGGCAGCCGTGACGCTGAAACTGGCCGCGGAGTCCCGCTGGCACCGGCAGTCCGCCGTAAGTGAAATGCCCCTGCTGGCGAATGGTGCGCTGATCTGCGGGACCACACTCGGTGTCCCCTTCCGCCTGCGCTTCCTTTTTCTTCTGACCGGGGGATTTTTTCTTCCCGCCTTTTCGATTCTCACGGGGGGACCGTCGCTGACTCTGACCCTCGTCTCCGCCGCGCTCCTGCTCGGCGGCGAAATCCTGGAGCGGTTCGTCTTCTTCCGGGCGGGCCTTCCCTGGAACATGCCCGGATGGGTCACCCGTCCTCACTGACCGATGAGCGCCCGCACTCCCATTCTTCAGTTTCGCGAGTTCGACGGTCCACTCACCCGTGACCTGGTGCAAAGCCCCGCGGAGTTTGGTCTCGGCAACGTGCCGGAGCGTCTGAATCCGGACAGTGTCCGCGCCTCCGTGTGCGGCTTTTGCTCCACTGGCTGCGGACTCAAAATTCATCTGCGTGAGGGAGCGGCAGTCAATCTCACGGCGGATCAGCGCTACCCCGTGAATCTCGGGATGGCGTGCCCCAAAGGGTGGGAAGCCCTGACACCTCTTGCCGCTCCGGACCGCGCCACTGTGCCTCTCATTCGCGATCCCCGCACTGGACGGCTGGAAGCCTCCGACTGGGACACGGCACTGCAAACGTTCGTTCTGAAATTCCGTGCCATCATCGATCAGCACGGGCCGGACAGCGTGGCATGGATCGGCACCGGCCAGATGCCTAACGAAGAACTAGCCTTCCTCGGCGCGCTGGCCAAATTCGGACTGGGCTTTGTGCATGGAGATGGAAACACCCGCCAGTGTATGGCCACCGCCGTGGCCGCCTACAAGGAGTGCTTTGGTTTCGATGCTCCGCCCTATACGTATGAAGACTTCGAGGAAAGCGACGTCATCATCCTCGCCGGTTCCAATCTTTGCATTGCCCATCCCATCCTCTGGCAGCGGGTGCTGAAGAATCGAAAGAACGCGAAGATCATCGTCATCGATCCGCGCCGCACGGAAACGGCGGTTGCCGCTCACGAGCACATCGCGCTCAGGCCAAAGGGTGATCTCGTTTTCTTTTACGCCGTCGCTCACGAACTGATCGCCAACGGCTGGATCAAGCAGGACTATATCGACGCCCATACCACCGGATTCGATGCATTCGCAGCACACGTCGCCCAATGGACACCGGAGCGGGCAACGGAACGCTGTGGAGTCGACCCCGCCGTCATTCGCGGACTGGCCCGCACGATCCATGAAGGCAAAGCGGTCAGCTTTTGGTGGACCATGGGCGTCAATCAGGGCCACGAAAGCACCCGCACCGCCCAGGCCATCATCGCTCTCTCGCTGATGACGGGAAATATCGGACGTCCCGGCACGGGCGCTAACAGCATCACCGGGCAGTGCAATGCCATGGGCTCGCGCCTTTTCAGCAATACCACCAATCTCCTGGGAGGGCATGATTTCACGAATGCGACTCACCGCGAAAAAATCGCGCGGATCCTGGAGATCGATCCCGGGAGGATCCCAGACCGCAACTCGCTGGCTTATGACCAGATCATGGAGCGCGTCGCGAGCGGTCAGATTAAGGGACTTTGGATTGTCGCGACCAACACGGCGCACTCCTGGATCGGCAACGGCTCCGTGCCGGACGCTCTCTCAAAGCTGGATTTCCTCGCCGTGCAGGACATGTACCACACCACGGAAACCGCGCAGCGCGCCCATATGGTATTGCCTGCCGCCGGCTGGGGAGAGAAGGACGGCACGTTCATCAACAGTGAGCGCCGCATCGGTTTGGTGCGCATGGTGAGCCGCGCGCCGGGGGAGGCGCTAAGTGATTTTCGCATCTTTCGTCTCATCGCTCACTACGCGGGATGTCATGATCTTTTCAGCCGCTGGACCTCTCCGGAGGCCGTCTTTGGCTTGCTGCAGGAGCTTTCCCGTGGCCAGCCGTGCGACATCACGGGCATCGCGGGATATGACATGCTGGAATCTGAGGGAGGCATCCAGTGGCCCGCGCCATCGTCCGGCATGGAAATCGCTCTAACGGCGTCCGCCATGTCTACACCTCGTTTTCCGACCCACCGCCGCCTGTTTGAAGACGGTCGCTTTTTCACGAAGGATGAACGCGCCAGGTTTGTCTTTGATGAACCTGAGGAACCTGCGGAGCCGGTGGACGAGTCGCATCCGCTGGTGCTCATGACGGGGCGCGGTACGAGTGCGCAGTGGCACACAGGCACCCGGACGGGCAAGAGCGCCATCCTTTGCCGCATGCATCCCTCCGACCTCATCGTGGAGGTCCACCCGGATGACGCCGGGCCGCTGAGTCTCACCACGGGGATGTGGGTCACCGTTTCCTCGCGCCGCGGAAGCGTGCGCGCCCGCGCGCTCGTCACCTCAGCGGTGCCGGCAG
>DATAIE010000134.1:0-1838 GCA_036262875.1 Verrucomicrobiales bacterium | reverse complement strand
CCCAAGTTTCATTTTTCAGCCGCCGGTCCAGTTCTTTTTCGAACGATTCAGCAAATGGACCGGTCTCCGGTGTATCCTGCAGCGGGCCACTCCAGATGCGCCTGGCGGCATCGCCCTCCCGATCCACGTTCAACAGCAGATCGCTGAGGAGCCCCCAGCCAGGTTCCTTCGCCTGCAGGAGCGCGGAAAAAGCGTCGTATTGATCACCGGAAGGCGGGGACCCGCCGCCGTCCGCGAGAATCGAATAATAATCCGATAGAGATGGAGGTTTCTTTTCCTCTCCGCGGGCGGCGAAAATGCCAAATAAAATGAGGAGAAGAAGGCGGAATGGAAGGAGAGGGGACACAGGAAGGAAGGCACGAAAATACATCCAATCCATCTCCTGACAACGCCGGAGCGTGTGCGTGAAACGGTAACTACCGGTTTGCCTCCGGACTTAAAATGCCCCGGGACCGGGGGACTGGACGATTGACTCCGCGTGGCCGCGCGATAAGCACCGGGTGGTGTGTGCGAATCTCCCCGTCGTCTCCCAAAGTCCGAAGTCCATCCTGCAAAGAGCCTGGCGGCGGCGCGGAGTTCCCGCGTTGTCCGTGCTGCTGAGCCTGGGCCGGGGAACCTCAAAAGGGGCGGCAGGGGATATCGATACAGGGTTCGTGGCGAACGCGGGGAGCAGCGCAGTGGTGCTCTACAGTCCCAACCTTCAACCGGATGGCGCGATCCTGCTGAGCGGGCACTTTTCCTCCATCAATGGAACGGCGCGGAATCTGATGGCGCGGGTCGGCACTTCCGGCAGTCCCGAAGCCCTGTTCAATCCGAATGGAAACGGTTACGCGGTCTATGCCAGCGCGGTGATGCCCGACGGGAAGGTGGTGGTGGCGGGAGAATTCTCGACGGTGGGAGGGATCCCGCGGAGCAATGTCGCGCGGATCAACGCGGACGGGACACCGGATGCCGCCTTCAATCCCGTCTCCGGCGCGCTGACCTTCGCCATGACACCCCAGAGGGACGGCAGGATGATCGTGGGCGGATACTTCACCACCATGGGCGGAGTGGGGCGCGATCATGTCGCGCGCCTCAATGCGGACGGGTCCGTGGACACCGGTTTCGCCGCTGCCGCCAATGACTGGGTCCGGTCGCCGGTGGTGCAGCCTGACGGCAGGATCATCCTGGGTGGCAATTTCACGGTGCTCAACGGGACCGCGCGGAACAATCTGGGCAGAGTGCTGGCAAACGGCGAGTTGGATGCGGCGTTCCTTCCCGCGGTGGACGGTCCGGTGTATTGCGTCGCTCTCCAGCCGGACGGACGGATCCTCATCGGCGGCAGTTTCTCCACCGTTGGCGGCGCGAGCCATAAATCCATCGCGAGACTTGCCGCTGACGGAACGGCGGACAGCACGTTCACGGCGACCGCGAACAACACCGTGCGGTCGATCGCCCTGCAGGCAGACGGGAAAATCCTTTTGGGAGGGGCCTTCACCTCGGTGAACGGCTCCGCGCGCAACCGTCTGGTCCGGCTGAATGCCGGCGGCACTCTCGATACGACATTCAACGCGGACCTGAACAACACGGTATGGAGCGTGATGTTGCAGGCCGACGGAAGGGTCCTGGCCGGCGGGGAATTCACGTCAGCCAGCGGCACTGCACGGGCGAACTGTGCCCGGCTTCTGAACGATGCGGCCACGCAGAGTCTCGCGGCCCCCGGCTGGACCCGCATCGAGTGGCTGCGCGGCGGTTCGTCGCCCGAAGCGCAGGAAGTGACCTTCGAGTTTTCGGAAAGTGAATCCGATCCATGGACACCTCTGGGCAACGGCGTCCGGATCACCGGAGGCTGGGAACTG
>DATAIE010000133.1:0-3892 GCA_036262875.1 Verrucomicrobiales bacterium | reverse complement strand
CGTGAATGTTACCCATCCCGGCTCGTCACGGAGCTTCAGAGTCGTCAGTTGCACCGCGGGTTCCTTTGTGGCGTCGAACAGATGAAGTGACTTGTTAAAGGCGTCGCAGACCCAGAGTTCCTTTCCGTCCGGCGTCAGACCGATGCCGTGGCTGGGACAGCCGTGCCTCAGCACAGGGCCCTGTTTGTAGCCGTGCACCTCCACCCGGTTCAGCTTCTTCCCGGTCTTCAAATCACCGGTCTCGAAACCCAGCAGTTCGTTCAGGCAAACATAGCACCGCGTGGAGTCTTTGTTCACGGTGAATGGCCTGATGGGAGCGGAGAAGGGGCCGCAGGTCCGTGCGACGGCGGCCTTCGCGGTGTCGGCGATGGTTAAAACCGGCGAATGCAATCCCGCGAGGTAGACCTCCTTTCCGTCGCGCGAGGCCACCGTATTGTGAGCGCCGCTCTTTGGGCTGATGGTGGCGTCCACGTCGCCGGTCAATGCATTCAGCACATGCCAGTCGTCCGCTTCCAAAGTGGGCAGGTAGATCGTTTTGCCGTCCGGCGTGATCGCCATGCGGTCACAGCCGTTCGAGTATTCCTTCTCCCACAGCAGTTTGTCCGTCACGAGGTCAAAACTCATGAGCGTCTTGATGGTGGAAACATAGAGGCGTCCCAGCGCCGGGCTCGCACAGATGCCTTTCACATTCATCGGCACTTTCTTTTCCGAAAGTCCCCCGGAGGTGATCCGCCTCACGAACTTGAAGTCGTGATCGATATCAAAGACGAGGACTCCGTGCCCTCCATATTCCAGATAGTCCCGGATGCCAGGACACGCGACGTACAGCAGGCGGGAGACACCACTCTCCTGCGCCCGGCAGGCGAGGCCGTTGAACAGAAGAAAGGCGGCGGCAAGGAACCGGATCATGGTTCCAAAATGAAGGGGTCCGGGCCCGCCGCATCCGGGGTCTGCTCCGCGCCCGCGGAGAAATGGGCGAATTTTGACCGTTCCGGAATGATGCCGGGCAAAAATGGATCACTGGAGGGAATTGCATTCTCCGCGGAGCTTCCGGAAAATCGAGTCCTACCAAAATTCATTCTTCATGCTTTACGCCAAACCCACTGCCATTACTGCCCTGCCGGTCCTCTGCGCCGGGCTCGCTTCTTTTCTTTCCACGGCCTCGTTTGCCGCACCGGCTTTGCCCGTCGCCGGGCAGGTCACGGCGGACCCTGGAACGAGTCTTTGGGAGGCGAATGCCCCGGTGGGTGCCTATGGCCAGCCGGAATGGGTGAAGACCCGCCGTTTTGCCAACACCCGCGTCCATATTCAGCGCGATCCATGGGAAATTGCCGTCGAGCAATGGTGGCGCGGACGCCTCGTCGAAGGGGAGTGGTCGCACCGCTTCCAGGAGGAGATCGAGATCGGTCTTCCCGGCCGCGTTCAGCTCGATTTCTACTATGACTGGACCTATGACAAGGTACTCAAGTCAGACTTCCTCGACTATGCCGCCGAAATCCGTTTTGCGTTTGGAGACTGGAACCAGATCTGGGGAAATCCCACCCTCTATTTTGAATACAAATGGACGGACAAGGACCGCGGTCCCGATGTGATCGAGCCCAAGCTGCTCTTCGGCGGCGATATCGGAAAGGATGTCCAGTGGGGCGTGAACTTCGTTTTTGAAGCGGAAACAGCTGGTGAGAAGACCGAGGAAATGCAGGTCACGGGCGGGATCTCCCAGGCCCTCAGCCGTTCCTTCAGCGTTGGCCTCGAAGCCAAATATGTGCATGAAACCGTGAAGGGAGCCCGCAGCAATCCGGAGCACAAGTTCCTCCTGGGGCCCAGCATTCAGTGGTGTCCCTGCGAGAACTCTCACATCGATCTCGTGGCACTGGCCGGATTCACTGAGGAATCGCCGGATGTCGAACTGTGGTTCGTCGGAGGTATCGAATTTGGCCGGGGCAACAGTTCCAGGACGCCCCATGCCCCCGTGAGCGGTCGCCGCTGACCAAGATCGTGTCTCCGTCTCAAAAACCGGCAGTGATTCGCCGCCCCGTACCGCGGGCTGCGGCATCCCGCCGGATTTCTCCTTCTCCTTTGTTATTGGTGCTGCCCTGCGCCCCGGTGGTTTCGGCAAACCGCCGGGTGCGCACGGGTGGAGGACTGCTGGTGTCTCTGCTCATCCATGCCGGCATCCTTGCGATTGCGTGGTTCATCGTGGTGCGCGCGGCGGAGCGCAGCCCGGAACTGTCTGAGGGAGAGGAAGGGATGGCGGGCGATGACTCGCCGCCTGTGTTCGTTCACCGTGCCCCGCGGCCCAAAATTCAACCTAAGGAAACGGTTCCGGAAGTCATCCCGGAAACCCCGCACCGGCTGGTATCGGCGGCGCCTTCCACAGTCGTGCTGCCGGCAGCACCGCCCGTGCCTGCCGCTCTTCCCGCAGTGACTGCCGCTTCGAAAAAAACGGGAAGTGTTAGTCCGGTCACGGCGAAGTCATCCGGTCGCCATCGTCCCGGGAACAAAGGTGCCGGTGAAAAGGGCAGGGGACGCCTTTCGAATGGCAGCGGCTCCGGTACGGTGGCTCCCTCCAACCCGCGCCTGCTGACTCAAATCGCTCCGGAGTTTCCGGCTTCCGCACGGCGGCGCGGGGCTCATGGCGTGGCCTGGGTCCGCGTGCAGGTCAGCACCGCCGGCTCGGTCTCGGAGGCTTCCCTCCATCGTTCCTGCGGTCACGATGATCTCGATGCCGCTGCCGTGCGCACGGCAAAGCGCTGGCATTTTGTTCCCGCCACCGCCGGAGGACGTCCTGTGAGCGCTGCTGCGGTCGTGAAGGTCGTCTTCGCGGCCGGCCGCTGAGGAGCCTCTTGCTAGGGCTTCCCCTGCAACAACTTGTCCGCATCCTGCGCCCTCGCGTGCTTCAGGCCGCTAAGTTGAAAATCCGGCGGCAGACTTTTTCCGAGCGCAAGGACATGGAAACTGCGGCCCATCTGTCCGGGATGGCTGAGAGTCTGGAATTGCCGCAGCCATTTGGAGGCGCGGGCGTCCGGCGCCCGGCCCTCCATGCGGCTCAGCGTGGCGGCGGCGGCTCCAGTGAGGAACCGTCCCTGATCGAGAAAGCCTGCCACGGTGCAGCCGGCGGCCACGGCTGCCCGGGCGGCGAAGGAAAAGTCGACATGTGCCGTGATGTCCGTTTCCCCCACGGCATCGAACGGGTCCTCATGCGCCTTGTGCGCCCGGTAGCAGCGCAGCGTTCCCGTCGTGCGTCCGGGATGATAGTAGTCGCCGGAGGTGTATCCGTAATCGATCAAAAAAAGGACACCCTGTTTCAGCGAAGAGGCGGCCAGCCGCATTTCGCTGGCGACAGCCGGGGCGATTTCGGTGGTGTACCCCGCGGGGAAGTCCATGCCGAGCGCCGCCAGCCGGCGGACTGTCGCCCTGTCCAGCGGCTCCGTTTCCACCCACGTCAGATTTCCCGCGCCGTCGAGCCCAACGGACAATTCCCGCCACTGACTGCCCGTCCACCGCACGCGTCGGAAGGGGATGGCGTCGAGGAGTTCGTTGGCGAAAAACACGCCGGTGACTCCCTCCGCCATGCCCCACTGCACCCGGTCTCCGAACTCCGCCAGCGCCTCACGCTGTGCGGCCTCCAGTGCGGCCAGCGGTTCATCGATGCGGTAATGGAGAGCCGCCGCGAAATCCGGACGCTCCGCCGAGGCCCATGTCAGGACATCGCGGGCAAATGCGCCGTCACTGGCTCCGCGCTCGACCACCGTGAAGGCCGCCGGTCTCCCCAACTGCTCCCAGACTTCGTAAAACTGTCCGGCCAGCAGTTCGCCAAAGACCGGCCCTGTGCTCACGCTGGTAAAAAAATCCCCGCTCCGTCCCGTACGGCCCGGCCCCTTTGCGTAATATC
>DATAIE010000132.1:0-1764 GCA_036262875.1 Verrucomicrobiales bacterium | reverse complement strand
CGAGGGCGATGATGAGGGAGTAAGTGTAGAGGAGAGCGAAGGGCCGGGTGTCCTCTCCTTTGAGGCCCGCATCCACTGCCGGCTTGGACGACATTTTTCCAAAGGGTGCGATCCACACGTCGTCCGTCACCGCTTTGTCAGGACGGACGATGGGAGCCGCGCCCTCCACGATGGCAGGCGCGGACTTTTCAAATTGCGTGCGGTTGAGGTCCAGTTGCTTGCCGTAGCCGCCGTACACGGAAATCAGAACGAACACGGGAATGGTGATCGCGAAGAGCTTCAGCCAGTATTGAAACGCCTGCACGAGCGTGATGCCCTTCATGCCGCCGAGAGCAACGTTCAGAGTGATGACGGCTCCGACCACAGCGACACCGACCCAGTAGGGGAGTCCTTTGGTGCCAAAGAAATCGATGTCCTTGAAGATATACGACATCGTCAGTCCCGCCCCGCGCATTTGGGGCATGGTGTAGAAGAACCCGATGAAGAGGACGAAAATGACGGCGATCCTGCGGAACAGGGGGGAATCGAAGCGGCCCTCGGCGAAATCCGGAATGGTGTAGGCACCGAAGCGGCGGAGCGGCCCGGCAATGAAAAGGAGGAGAAAAAGGTAGCCGCAGGCGTAACACACGGGATACCAGATGGCATCGTAACCCGATGCCATGACCATCCCGGCGATGCCCATGAAGCTGGCGGCACTGAGATACTCGCCGGAAATGGCGGAGGCATTCCAGCCGACACTCACGGAGCGGCCGGCGACGAAGAAATCGGACGCCGTTTTGGACCGCCTGGCGGACCAGAAACCCATGTAGATGGTGGCGGCGACGGTGATCAGCGAAAACGCGGCGACCCAGGGATCCACGCTGGCCGCGAAAAACAGGAAAGGAGAATTCATGAGACGCGGTGAACTCAGATTTTACGGCGTTGATTCTCTTCACGCGCGTGGTCCGCCTCCTCGGTTTCCATGCGCAGGGAGCGTTTGATGAAGACCAGACTGATCACCCACACGAACGGAATGATGAGCACCCCGAGAATGAGCCATGTGAGAGTGAACCCTCCCACCCGGGTGGCCATGAGTTCGGGCGCGAAATAATTCATCAGCGGCAGCCCGAGGAGGAGAACCAGAAACGCCACGGCACAGGCAATGGACAGCCGCAACTGCCGCCGCATCAGACGGTGGAGGAATTCCTCGCTGTGGATGAAGTCTTTTGATTCGAGAGGGTCGTGCATGGCGGGCGCATTAAGCAGCGCACCGGAAAACAAGGCGAGAGGAAAAGCGCGGAGATTGAAAGAGGAGCAGGAGGCGGAGGTTTGTGAATTTGCTTCCTCAATCCGGGCTCCGCACTGCTAAAATCGAGGCCCGGTGCATTCCGGCGTCACCAGGTAATCCTTTTCTCGTGTCTCTCCCATAAAACGTAGATGGACCGGCCTGTGGCGCAAACCTCCTGACAAAGAAGGCGAAAGGAAGGGAAAAATCGACTCAGTGTTTGGAATGCCCTATCCTGACATTCCTTCAGGGCTGCTTCTGGCGTCGCGTGTTCCCAGCATTGAAAAGGTCTGAAAATCGAATCCAGGCTCCAACTTCGGCAGAACTTGTTTATTCCTGACTCAGGAACGGCGGCTAGTGCGGTGGTTAGCGATGTCTTGAGGCGGACCATTCGGAACGAGTGCTTGCCCTCCACGTCGCTGGTTTCCTGCAACCCGAGATAATCAAATGGATCATCACAATCGGGTGGGAACTCAGGCAAACCCCCGAACGCGAAGGTC
>DATAIE010000131.1:0-5021 GCA_036262875.1 Verrucomicrobiales bacterium | reverse complement strand
AGAGCGGTGTGCGTCGAACCGCTTAGTAGCGGTAACGGTTGTAGTAGTTCCGCTGGTCCTGGGAGTTGCCGATGGCATTGCCGGCAGCACCGCCGAGAACGCCGCCGATGAGGGCTCCTTCTGCGGTGTGGCCGCTCTGGTGACCGATCACGCCGCCGGCCACGGCACCAAGGGCTGCTCCGCCTACCGTTCCGGTTTGAGCATTCGGGCCTCCTGCGCAGGAAGCCAGGGACACTGCAGCGGTGGCTGCGATCAGAGATTTGATTACTTTGGATTTCATTGTTGGTAGTACGTGCAAGTTGGGTTGCGCCGGAACAGACGGAAGAGCTCCCGCGATTATTCATCCCGCCGCAATTTTTGGTATAACGTATCAATGGCCGTTCGGCGAGTGGAATTTGTGGCATGCAGCCTGCATCCGTTCGCCGCCCGAATCGTAGATTCGTTGCGTTGTGCCCGCATTGACAGCAGGCCGGCGGCCCCTACTATCGCTTCCTGAAACCCTTCCTTACCTTCTGCTCAAATGGGCAACCCCACTGACCTTACGGCCGGCGACCGCCGGTTCACTTCAAGTGCACCTGGATACTGGAAAGACAAAGACGTCAGCACGGAGGACTGGAACAACTGGGGATGGCAATTGCGGAACCGGGTCACGACCCTCCGGGGCCTCGAGGAACATCTGAACCTTACCGAAGAGGAGCGGGCAGGTGTGCTCCTGAGCGGAAACAAGCTGGCGCTCGCCATCACCCCGCACTTTTTCAACCTCATCGATCCGGACGATCCGGATTGCCCCATTCGCCGGCAGGTGGTGCCCCGGGTGGAGGAAACGTGGGAGAACGCGGAGGAAATGGCCGATCCCTGCGGGGAGGACAGCCACATGCCCGTGCCGGGGCTTGTTCACCGCTACCCGGACCGGGTGCTCTTTTTGGTGACGGACCGGTGTGCCTCCTATTGCCGGTACTGCACCCGCAGCCGTGTGGTGAGCGGGGCCGGCGAGCAGGAACTGCATACGGAATTTGAAGCCGCCTACCGTTACCTGGAGCAACACACCGAAGTGCGGGATGTGCTGCTCTCCGGCGGAGACGCCCTGCTGCTCTCAGACGGGCGTCTGGAGGCCATGCTGAAACGGCTCCGGTCCATCGAGCACATCGAGTTTCTGCGCATTGGCACACGGGTGCCCATTTTCCTGCCGCAGCGCATCACTCCGGAGTTGTGCCAAATGCTGGCCAAATATCATCCGCTCTGGATGAGCGTGCACGTCAACCATCCCCGGGAACTCACCGTGGAGGTGAAGGAGGCTCTTGAGCGCCTCGCGAATCACGGCATTCCACTGGGGAACCAGAGCGTGCTGCTGCGCGGCGTGAACGACGACCCGGCAACCTACCGGACTCTCGTTCACAAGCTGCTGCGCTGCCGGGTGCGCCCCTACTATCTGTATCAGTGCGACCTGATTCAGGGCTCCTCTCACCTGAGAGCGAGCGTGTCCAAAGGCCTTGAGATCATCGAGAACCTCCGCGGCCACACGACCGGCTATGCCGTGCCTCAGTTCGTCATCGATGCCCCGGGCGGAGGCGGGAAGGTGCCCATCAATCCGGAATATCTCCTGCACCACGGCGACGGGGTCACCATTATCCGCAACTACGAAAACAAGGTGTTCGCGTATCCCGAGCCGTCCAGCGAGCCGCTGCCCTTCTCCATCGCCGGCTTCCGGAGAGATTGAGAATACCACCCGTGCGAAATCCGCGCTTGGCAGACACCGCCGCGGGACGGTAAGGCGGAGCAGCAATGCCCAAAAACTTCGTCTACTTCGATCTGGAAACTCAGCGCTCCGCGGGAGATGTCGGCGGATGGGACAAAAAGGACAAGATGGGTATGTCCATCGGGGTCATCTACAGCACTGCCGAGGGCAGCTACGAGATTTTCCGGGAATCCGAGGTCAACACTCTCATCGCTAAAATGGCGCGGGCGGATCTGGTGATCGGGTTCAACCATATCGAATTCGATTACCGGGTGCTCCAGGGTTACAGCATGTGGGATGTGGCGGAGCAGATGAAGAGTTTCGATATCCTCCTGGACCTCGAACAGAGGCTCGGACACCGCATCAAACTGGACGACGTGGCAACGGCCTCCCTCGGTACCGGCAAGACAGCGGACGGGCTCGACGCCATCCGCTGGTGGCGGGAGGGCAAGCTGCGGCAGATCGCAGAGTACTGCTGCTTCGATGTAAAGGTCACCAAACTCGTTCACGAGTTCGGCCTGCAGCACGGATATGTGCGGTATGTCGACCGGTTTGGCCGTGAGGCAACCGTGGACGTCCAGTGGCCGGACTGGAAGTAGTCCTGTAAATCAGCGCTCCAGGAACGAGGGCCGCGAACGGCGGGAGACGTCGGTCTTCACAGGGGCAGCGGGCGGCGGAAGGTCTGCACTGCCCCAGCCTTCGGAAAGCCGGCTGACAAGGTCCTCCGCCAGTTTGGCCGCGGCATCGTCGAGCGCCTGGTATTCGCTGCGCTGGAAATTCACGTCGAGGAAGGTGCTGGTGGAACCTTCGACCGTGCCCGTGGTAAGCACGGCGCCGGAGCGGGTTTCGACGGAATAGTCGAGCACGAGGCGAACTTCCTGTTCGAGGGTGCGCAGAGTGTTCAACTTCTCACTCCGGAGTTGAGTGCGCCGCACCGGCCGAATAGTGCCCCGCAGCACGGCATCCGCCTGGCCGCTGTCCACCACACGATAACTCCCGTCGACTTGAAGCTGCCGGATCACGCGGTTCGTGATCAGAACGGAGGAGCGCGGAATCGAGGAATCATTCCTGAATACCGGGACGCCGATCGTGCGCACTCCCTCCATGACGGCGGGGCGGTCGGCACCGAGACGATAACCCGCACAGGAGGCGGTCAGTAAAGAAGCGGCAATAGCCAGCGAGGCACGAAATACGGACGTCAGCGACATCGGGTTCCCTTGTAAAAACGCGTCAGGCCTTAGTTATTCTTCGGAACTTCGGGCGCTTTGTCCACAGCCGCAGGCTTTTCCGCTGGAGGCGGCTCGGGGGTCACGGCCGGCGGCGGTTCGAGCGAAGGCGGAGTGAGCGGCGGGGTCGCCTCCGGCATCGTGCGGTCCGGCGGGGGCAGTCCGTTATTGGGATCAAGCAAAGAGGGATCGCCCGTACCCGGAGTGGTCGGAAGATCGCCGGGCTCCAGCGGCGCATAGGGAACGTAGTCCCCGTTGCGCATCTGCGGACGGCGCACATTGGCCGCGAGTTTTGGAGACGGTCCGGGAGGTCCAAAATACTCGGCCTTGCCCTTGATGTCCGCCGCCGCGGGCACTGCGAGGCTCCGGGAATCGAGCGCGAGATTTTTCACCGAGTCCATGAGCTTGGGATCACGGCTGCTCATTTCATTCACACGCTCGCGGACTTCCTCATAGTGAGGAGCGCCGGGGTGCCTCAGCACATCGGCGTAATAGATCATGGCCGCCTTGTAGTTCCCCTTCTTTTGATAGAACTTGCCCGTGGAATAGGAGTTCTCCGCCGAGGCGTCATCAATGGCTCCTTTCATGCCGGTATCCGCTCCGCCATTGAAAAGATAATCTTCGGAAGCCTCGCGGGCCTTATCGATATTGGCGCTGTCGCGGCTCCCTTTCTCCACTTTCACCATATAGGTCTTTCCAATCTTGGCCTGCGCGTCGGCCGCCAGCGGACTCCGCGGATAGTTTTCCACCACTTTACGATAGGCTGCGATCGCCTGATCCGGCTCCTTTTCCTCTTCGTAAATCCGGGCAATTTCAAATTGAGCCTCGGCGGCATGTCCGCCCTGAGGGGCGCTGGCGATGACTTTCTTCAGCATGGTCACCACATCCTCACCGCTCATGTGGATCTTGATGCCGAGAAACCGCTTGGAACCCTGCGTCCGCCCCTGCATGGCGATCGCGAACTGACGGTCGAGAGCTTCGGAAAACTGAGGGGTCTGGCGATAGGTGGCGATCAGATCCTGGTAGGCGTCGAACGCCTTTTCAAACTTCCGGTTCTTTTCCAGAGTCGCAGCGAGAAGGAACTGGGCGCGCGGCGCCGAAGTCGTGTAAGGATAGCTCGTGACGATCTTTTTGTAGCCGTCCATGGCCGCTCCATCCTTGCCGTTGGCCTCCGCGTTGCGTGCGGCCTCAAGGAGACCCGCCGCTGCATTCTCGGCTGCCACCATCTGCTGGCCTGAGGGCACCGTAGCGGGAGCCTTGTTCTTCTTCTTGAAGAGTCCAGCCTCCGCCCCTTGCTGAGCAAGGCTCAGGGTCAGGGAGGCAATGACTAAGGCGAGGCATCTTGAGTCGGGTCTCATAGCCCGGAGAATAGGAGGGCTTCCCGGCGGCGTCAAGCTGGCTAAAAGAGGATGCAGGAATGCGGCCAAAGCACGCTACGGACTCCGTTTTTGAGCTGGCATCCCGCTCCGCGAGACAGAACTGGACACCTTCCGGCGTTTCGGCTCCAGTCTTTCGAATTTATGCGCTACCCCTCCCTTTTACTCGCGTTGTCCCTCCTGCCTGCCGCGGCGCAGGATGCGTCTCTCGTTCGCACCTCGGAGCCATTGTCCCCGGAGGAGGAACAGACGAAATTAAAGGTGCCGCCGGGCTTTAAGTTACAGCTCATTGCAAGCGAACCGGTCATCAACAAGCCGATGAACCTTGCGTTCGACAAAAAGGGGCGGATGTGGGTCACCTCCTCCCGGGAATATCCGTGGGCCATCAAAAAGGACCAGTGGAAGACCCCGGAAGGGCTGCTGGAGAAAAGTCAGGACAAAATCGTCATCTTCGAGGACACGAACGGCGACGGCGTGCCGGACAAGCCGACGGTCTTTGCGGATAATCTCAATATCTCCACCGGCGTACTGCCGATCGACAACGGGTGCATCGCCTGGAGCATCCCCAACATCTGGAAACTGGAGGACACCGACGGCGACGGAAAGTGTGACAAACGCACTATCCTTTTTGGGCCGCTGGGCTGGGAAAAGGACACCCACGGCATGATCTCCAGCCTGAGAATG
>DATAIE010000130.1:0-5151 GCA_036262875.1 Verrucomicrobiales bacterium | reverse complement strand
GGCCCGCGAGCGCTGGCAAAAACTGCTCGATCTGCCGGCGGAGCAGCGTCTCCACCGCACCCTGTGGGCCCACTACCTCCTCGCCGTCACCGAGTCGAAAAAAGCAGAGAAAGCCCAGCGACTCACCGACCTCCACACCGTAGCAAATTCGGGAAAATTCACCGACGTCCTCGAACTGGTCGAGGCCGCTCCGGAACCGCCGCGGCTGCCCACAATTATCCTGCTCTGTCTCGCCGTTCCGGCAATGATGCTGACCCGTGCGATCTTCGGGTTTTTCAATTCCTACTGCCTCACATGGGTGAGCCTGCGGGTGCTCAACGACATTCGCGGCCGACTGTTCCAGCGCATCCTTGGGCAGTCCATGGAATTCTTCAACAAGCAGAAGTCCGGCGATCTCATGCAGACCATCCTGCATCAGACGCGCACCGCTCAGGAGTCGCTCTCGCAGGTGGCCGGGGACATTATCAAGGAGCCTGTGTCCATCATCGGCGCGCTTGTCGCGCTGTTTTATATCGACCCGAAGTTCACGCTGATGGCGTTCATTCTGTTCCCGCTGCTCATCGTACCGGTCTCGATGGTGGGCAAAAAGGTGCGCCGCCTCGCCGGAGCGGAGGAGCGCGAGGCGGGTAATATGAGCGTCATCATGCAGGAGGCGCTCATCGGCGTGCGGGAAGTGAAATCCTACAACCGCGAGGACTACGAAACCGAGCGGTTCCGCAAGTCAAACTGGCGCATGCTCAGCAACATGCAAAAGTGGCGAAAGATGATGGAAGCGGTCGGTCCGTCCGTGGAGGTGATGGCTTCCTTCGGCGTCGCCGGTGCCCTCATCTATGTGTGGAGCGAGCACATGCCGGCGTCGCAGTTCATTGCGCTCAACGGCGGCCTCGTGCTGCTGTATCCGCCGGCAAAATCGTTGAGCCGCATTCCCATCATGCTCCAGCGCTGTCTGGTGGCCACCACGAATGTCTTCAACCTCATGGACCGCGAGCCTGCCGTGAAGGACGCTCCGGATGCGAAGCCGCTGCCTCAGGCCGCCACCGGACGCATCACATTCGAAGACGCCACCTTCGCCTACACGGAGGACGCCCCTGCCCTGCGCGGCATGACCCTCGACATCGCGGCGCATGAATCCGTGGCGTTTGTCGGACGCAGCGGAGCGGGAAAAAGCACCGTCTTCAGCCTGCTGCTGCGGCTCTACGATCCCCAGTCCGGACGCATTTTGCTGGATGGCGTGGATATTCGCAGTCTCACTCAGGCATCCCTGCGGGCACAGATCGGCGTGGTAAGTCAGGACGTGTTCCTCTTCCACGACACCATCTACGAAAACATCCGTTATGGTCGCCTGGACGCTACAGAGGCGGAGATTCATGAGGCGGCAAAACGGGCGCATGCGCACGACTTCATCCTCGCCCAGACCAACGGGTATCAAACCGTGATCGGGGACAAGGGCAGTCTCCTCAGCGGTGGTCAACGCCAGCGTATTTCCATCGCACGCGCGTTTCTCAAGAATGCCCCCATTCTCCTCCTCGATGAAGCGATGAGCGCTCTCGACACAGAAGCCGAGCGCCATGTGCAGGAAGCCATCGGCGACCTGTCCGAAGGCAAAACAGTGCTGGCCATCGCCCACCGGCTCAGCACGGTGATCCGGAGCGACAAAATCGTGGTAATGCAGGACGGCCTGGTGACGTCCGTGGGCCGGCACGAGGAACTGCTGCAAACCAGCGACCTCTACCGCTCGCTCTACACCATGCAATTCCACACGGGAGAGTAGACATTTCTGTGCGAGCGCGAAAAAGTGGCGCAGGTTTTGCCTCCGGCTAACCTGCTTGGAGGAAAGTGAACGGCCGTCTGGTATCTGCATCCATCGGTGCTTTCCGAGGAAAAGACCACTGTGAAAGGTTTCGCGTCAGCGGGAGCGGGTGCGCTCCCGCAGCCCTGTCGGCAGGTTAGCCGGAGGCAAAACATGCACCACTTTTTCCACGCTTCCTGTGCGGTGAATCCACAAAAACACGACGCCACCTTCTTTCCGGGTGGACCAAGGCTTCTCATTTCCAGTTGAAACCCCCGGCCCGCGCCCGCAAGGAAGGCTCCCCCCTTTTCCCGCCATTTCCCATGCCCCACCGCAATCTCACTGATGACGTTCGCATCGCCGACATCTGGAGCCTCGTTTCTCCGGAGGTGCTCATGCATGACCTCAGCGTCTCGGAGCGGGATTTTGAATTCATCGCCCACAGCCGCCGCCAGGCGGAGGACATCATTTTGCGCCGGGACGACCGGCTGCTGGTGGTCGTGGGTCCCTGTTCCATTCACGATGAAGCAGCCGCGCTGGAATATGCGGCCCTCATCAAAGCAGAGGCCGCAAAACACGAAAAAGACCTGTGCATAATCATGCGCGTCTATGTCGAGAAGCCGCGCACCACGGTCGGCTGGAAAGGCTACATCAACGACCCTGGCCTCGACGAGAGCTACGACATCAATCGCGGCCTGCGGCTCGCGAGGCAACTCCTCGCCAAACTGACACGCATGGGCATTCCGTGCGGCACCGAGTTTCTCGACACCATCAGCCCGCAGTATGTGGCGGACCTCGTTTCATGGGGGGCCATCGGCGCCCGCACGGTGGAAAGCCAGGTCCATCGTGAACTGGCGAGCGGCCTGAGTATGCCTGTGGGCTTCAAGAACGGCACCGGCGGCGGCATCGGCATCGCACTGGACGCGATCCGCGCCGCGCAGGGCTCGCACCATTTCCTGAGCGTCACCAAGCAGGGCGTAGCGGCCATCGTAAAGACCACCGGCAACGCCTCCTGCCATATCATCCTGCGCGGCGGCAAGACCGGGGCCAATTTCTCTGCCGGGAAAATCGCCGAGGTCACCGGCCTGCTGGAAGCCGCCGGCCTCACGCCCACGGTGATGATTGACTGCAGCCACGGCAATTCCAACAAGGACCACCGCAACCAGCCTCTCGTCGCCGCTGACATTGCCAGCCAAATCCGCGCCGGCAACAAAGCCATCACCGGTGTCATGATCGAAAGCCACCTCGTGGAAGGCCGGCAGGATGTCGTCCCGGGCAGGGATCTGGTCTACGGCCAGAGCATCACGGACGCCTGCATCAACTGGGAGGCGACCAGGGATGTGCTGGCCAGTCTCGCGGATTCGGTAAGGGACCGGAGAGGATAATTTCCTGTTCCAGCGCAAATGCACCGGACGGCAGGTCAACAATCCCCTGGCACAGGCCTTCCGCATCGCCATGATTTCGCATGGAATCCGCGATCCCCTCACGATCCGAAAGAGACACTCCCCCGGGTGCTCTGCAGCGGCTGCTGCTGGCCGTGGTAGCGGCGGGTGTGCTGGGAGCCCTGGGATGGGCGGCGGTGCAGGTGCAGGAGGCAAAATCGGAAGTGCGCGGGCTGAAAGAGGATCTGGTGGTTTCACAGCGGAATGAACGGGCGGCTTCCGCCGCCGCACGCGCAGTACCGGTGGTGGACCTGAGCAGCAAAGTGACGGATTTGGAACGCCGCCTGACAGAAGCCGGCAAAGCCGCAGCGACGAAGGAAAAGGAGTTGAACGACGTCATCACTTTTCTCCGGAAGGAAAACACCGTGGCGCAGGAAACCATTCAACGGCTCAGCGCGCCGCCTCCGGAGCCCGCGCCGGAAATCACTCCGCCTCTGCCCGATCCGCCAGCCATTCCTTCGAAGAACCCGCGTCGGCGGAACAGGTAAGTTGTCTCAAGTCCGTGATTGCGTGGCGTTTGTGCATAGTCGCAGACGGCGGGGAGGGAAATGCTGAAGGGGTCGCACCGCGGCAGTGGCACCCCGCCGCAGCTTCCAACACCCATACCTGATTACGGCCATGATTCACTCTTCACGCAGAACGTTTCTCAAAGGCTCCCTTGCCGGCGCCGCGTCGCTCCTCGTGCCCATGCCCACGTGGGCGCGCCCCATCGGAGCCAACGATGACATCCGCCTCGGTTTCATCGGCATCGGGAAAAATGCCGGCGGACGCGGAAGCAATCACCTCGCCGAATTTCCGAAGCTGAAAGGCTGCCGCGCGGTGGCGGTCTGCGATGCCGACACTGCCGTCACAGACATCGTGAAGTCCAAACAGAAGGCATCGGGGATCGAATACTACCAGGACTTCCGCAAACTGCTGGAGAACAAAGATGTGGATGCCGTGGTGATCGCCACTCCCAACCACACGCATACCATGATCGCCATCGCGGCCATGCAGGCCGGCAAGCATGTGTATGTGGAAAAACCGGTGTGCCACAATATGTGGGAGGGCCGGATGCTGGCCAAACACGCCGCCAAACACCCGGACCTCATCGTGCAGCACGGCATGCAGCGCCGCTCAGACGAGGGCTGGCTGGAGATCAAGGATTTCGTGAAGAGCGGGGCCATCGGCAAGCCCGTCGTCTCCCGCGGCTTCTGCTACAAGCTGCGCGACAACATCGGAAAAATCGGCCAGGCCGTGCCGCCACCCGCCACCGTGGACTACAACCTCTGGAGCGGCCCCCGCGAAATCGAACCGGTGCACCGCAAGAGCTTCCACTATGACTGGCACTGGCAGTGGCAGTACGGCAACGGAGACATCGGCAATCAGGGCCCTCACCAGACCGACGTGGCCCGCTGGCTCATTGACGACCCCGGCATGCCCGCCAGCGTCATCAGCATCGGCGGACGTTTCGGCTACGATGACGATGCCACCACGGCGAATACTCAGATCGCCTTCTACGACTTCAAGCCCGTGCCCATGATCTTCGAAGTGCGCGGCCTGCCCGATGCAGACATGAACTTCAAGGGCCGCCACCCGAAATACCGCAACGTCGTCGAGGTCGGCAACTGCCTGGAGTGCGAAGGTGGCTATGTCACTGACGGCAAGGCATGGGACAACGATGGAAAGTCCATCAAGAGCTTCAAAAAGAACGACGGCTCCGGTCACCAGCAAACGTTCCTCACCAGTCTGCGCTCCGGCAAACAGGCTGCCACCCACACTGCGGAAACCGGTCACCTCTCCGCCGCCATCGCCCACATGGCAAACCACAGCTATCGCCTCGGCAAGGAACTGTCCGCCGGTGAAGTGAAGGAAAAACTGCAGGGCAACAAGATGTTCGCCGAGACCTATGACCGGATGCTCGAACATCTCACGAAGAAC
>DATAIE010000129.1:0-5924 GCA_036262875.1 Verrucomicrobiales bacterium | reverse complement strand
CATTCTCCGCGCCCGGGTTGCCGGGGTCAACCCGAAAGCCACCGGTCCCAAAACCTACTTCGGTCTCGATGCTGTGGGTTTTGAGCCCTGACCGTTTTCCTGCCTGCCCGCAGTCGCCGAATGCTATGCCCCCCGCCCTGAGTCATATCGCGGAAACTGCTCTCTACGTGGATGATCTGGATCGTGCAGCATCGTTCTATACGACGCTCTTCGATCTGCCCGAAATCCGGCGAAATGATCATCTCTGCGCGTTGCGCGTCACTCCTGCGCAGGTGCTGCTTCTCTTCCGGCGGGGCAGCAGCCTCCAACCGGCCGTGCTGCCCGGGGGTGTGATTCCTCCACACGACGGTCATGGTCCGCTCCACGTCTGCTTTGGGATTGCGGCGGATGCGGTCGAGTGCTGGCGGGAGCATCTCGTGCGCCACGGGATCCCGCTGGAAAGCCGCGTCCGCTGGCCCTCCGGGGCAGAAAGTCTTTACTTCCGTGATCCCGACAACCACGCTGTGGAACTGGCCACGCCCGGAGCTTTTGATTAGTGCGTTTGAATTAAAGTGTAGCCGTCTGGAAGGGGCTTTGGTCGCGCAGCGGCGGAGGAGGCTGGTGGCAGGGGCCCCCTGGGGCGGAAACCGTCCATCGTCATCCTGAGTCGCTGCGCGACTGACCTCAGGATGTTGCGGCTATAGTTTCATTTGAACCGCTCTGGCGGTCCGCTCCGGCGCCGCTCTCACTTCCCCGGCTCTCCGTAATAAGTCGTCAGGTAATCCTGCAGCGCCTCGCGCCACGGGCGGGGCCTTTTTCCAGAGGCTTCCGCGAGGCGGGAGATGTCGAGGGCGGTGTTTACCGGGCGCTGCGCGATGAACTGGCTCATATCGGCAAGGCGCGCCTCCTGGAGTATGCGGCAGCGCAGTTTCCAGCCGAGGCCGGCGACGATATCGAGGGCGGCCTGGCCAAGCGTATGCCATGAGCAGATGCCGTCGTTGCATAGATTCAGCGCGCCGGTGGCGGAGGGATTGGCGAGGAGCCGCTCCAACTGCTCCGCCATTTCGAGACTGTAACTGGCGGAGGAAAACTTGTCGCCCACGGCGGAGCACTCCGGGTCCTTCATGGCGCGGTCGATGATTTGATCCACGAAGCCGGGACGGTCCGGCCCAAAGACCCAGGAGGTGCGCGCCACCAAATGAGCGGCGCTCTCTGCGAGCACGCGCTCCTCGCCTTCGCGTTTGGTGCGGGCATAGACACCCAGCGGCGCGATGGGGGCATCTTCAGCATGCAGACCCGGCACGCTGCCTTCGTAGACGTAGTCGGTGGAAACGTGGATCATCCGTGCGCCGCGCTGCCGGCAGAGAGAGGCCATCAATCCGGGGCCGTGCGCATTGACTGCGAGCGCTTCGTCAGGATGCCGCTCGCAATAGTCCGGCGAGGTGGCGGCGGCACAGTTGATGAGAACTTCAAAGTCGAGGCCCTGCAAATGGTCCTCCATTTGCGCCGGCACGCTCAGGTCCATGGCGCGGCGGTCATAGGCCACCACGCGGTGACGCTGCCGCAGGTGACGCGCCACCGCGGCTCCAAGGCGTCCGCCGGTTCCTGTGACGACGACGTTCATTTCGACCCGGATTTGCGCCCGGTAAGAAGGGAGTCCAGTGAAAACCGGCCTGGTCCGCAGAGCAGCAGCACCACGTAGATGCCCGCATACAGCGCGAGCTTTTCCGCGATCTCCGGCACGCGGGCATACAAAAAGAAGCCGCACAGAGCGCAGACGAGGAGGATGAGCGCCGAGATGCGGGACAGGAGGCCGGAAACCAGCAGCAGGGAACTCACCGTGGCTGCGACCGCCGAGACGATGGCCACGGCTTCCGGCAGAGGGAACCCGCGGTCGGTGATCTCCGCGGCGTAGGCCCATGGCGTCTTGTGCCAGACGTGTTGCCAGCCGGCGACGACTTCATTCCGCGCATGATAAAAAAGCAGCGCCAGCCCTGCGAACAGGCGCAGGATGAGGAGGCCGCCGTCGCGCACGATGAGACCGGGCGGCGAAGCGTGGGGATTTCGATAATAGTCCATAGGAGAAGACGAGGCGACACTGCGCATTCCCGCGGGAACGCAAAGCGGGGATGCAAAAGGGCTGCAAAGAAGTGCCTGCCTGTCACGACGAAGCCCCGCGGGCCATTCTTTCCGGAAAACAAAACACCGCCACCAGGCGAACCCGGCAGCGGTGCTTGACCATCAACACGCGCCCACTGTAGCGGGCGCAGCATTATGAAATCGTGAGCGGTGAAAAAGAACTGTCCGGCGGCCCGGCCTACGCCAGTACTTGCTTGATGACCTTCATCGGTTCCACGCCGGTGAGGCGCTGATCGAGACCCTGGAATTTGAAGGTGAAGCGCTCATGCTCGATGCCCAGGCAGTGGAGGATGGTCGCATTGATCTCGTTGATATGCACGGGATCGGCGACGGGATTGTAGGAATACTCGTCCGTCTCGCCCAGCGTGACGCCGCCTTTGATCCCCGCGCCGGCCATCCACATGCAGAAGTTCCGCGGGTGGTGATCGCGCCCGTAGGTCTTCTCATTGAGGGTGCCCTGCGAATAGACCGTGCGGCCAAACTCGCCGCCCCAGACCACGAGCACGTCATTGAGCATGCCGCGCTGCTTGAGGTCCTGGACCAGAGCGGCGCATCCCTGGTCGGTATCGCGGCACTGCGCACCGAGTTCGTTAGGAAGGTTGCCGTGCGAGTCCCAGCCGCGGTGCATGATCTGCACCATCCGCACCCCGCGCTCCACCAGCCGCCGCGCAAGGAGATCGCTGCCGGCAAAGGAGCCAGGCTTTTTCACCTCGGGACCGTAGAGATCGAGGGTGGCCTGCGACTCTTTGGAGAGATCGGTCAGTTCCGGCACGCTGGACTGAAGCCGGTAGGCCATCTCGTACTGGGAAATGCGCGTCTGGATATCCGGATCGCCCATTTTCTGAAAGCCCATGTTATTCAGCTTGCCCAGGGTATCGAGCATGGCGCGGCGGTCCGAGCGGTCCACGCCGGGCGGGTTTTCCAGATAGAGCACCGGGTCGGCACCGGCGCGCAGCACCACACCGCTGTGTTTCCCCGGCAGGAACCCGGGACCCCACATGCGGCTGAAGAGCGCCTGTCCGTTGGAGCCATCCGGAAACCGCGGCATGAGCGCCACGAAGGCCGGCAGGTCGCTCGTCTCGGCCCCGAGGCCGTAGGAAATCCATGAACCCATGCTGGGCTTGCCGGGGACTTCACTGCCGGTCATCACAAAGGTGCAGGCCGGGTCGTGATTGATCGCATTCGTGTGGACCGTTTTGATGAGCGCGATGTCATCCACGATCTTCGCAGTGTGCGGCAGCAACTCGCTCACCCAGCGTCCGCACTTCCCATGCTGCGTGAATTTGAACTTCGACGGCGCGACGGGAAACCGCCCCTGCCCGCTCGTCATGGTGGTGATGCGGTCGCCGAGGAAGGATTTCGGCAGGTCTTTATTGAACTGATCTTTCAAGGCCGGCTTGTAGTCCCACAGGTCCAACTGGGAAGGCCCGCCGTTCATGTGCAGGTAAATCACCGCCTTCGCCTTTGGCGCAAAATGCGGCAGGCCCGGCAGCGCGGGATGCACCTGAGAAGCCGCACGGCTCATGGAATTCCCCAGCAGATAGGACAGCGCCAGCCCTCCCATGCGAAGGCCGGTTTGACCGAAAAACTGACGGCGTGTCTGGAGGACTTGATGTTCAAAGAGCGGATTCATGGGAATGGAAATGAAATGGCTTGCGGGAGTATGGCATCGATGCCATACTCAAATCATGAAGATGACAATGCACATTGATGACGCCCTCCTTGAAAGGGTCATCAAGGCTACCGGTGCCTCCAGCAAGACGGAGGCCGTGAGCCTTGCCCTCAAGGAAATGGACAGGAAGGCAAGGCTCAGGGAATATGGAAAGAAGGGGCTCGGTCTGACGAAGGCCGAACTCATGGATGCCATCGATCCCGCCTATGACCTCATGGCCCTCAGAGTGGCGGAAGACAACATTCCCTACAGCGGAGCCGCCGCCGCTGCCCGGAAGGCCGTGGATTACGGGAAGGTGATCTCCAAAAAGAGAAAGCGCTAGGATACGGTCGTGATCATCATCGACTCCTGTGTTTATATCACGCTCCTGCGTCAGGGGATCGACCCGGCGCAGGAGTTTTCGTTGCTGGCGGAGGAGGCGGACATCGCGACGTGCGGTGTGGTGCGGTGTGAGATCATCCGCGGGGCGAGATCGCCCAAAGCCCGGAAGGCGCTGAGCGGTTTTCTCGACTGCCTGCTGTATGTGCCCACGCTTAACAACGTGTGGGAAACCGCCGAAGACATCCTGTGGTCCTGTGACCGCGCGGGCCACATCATTCCGCTCACGGACGCCCTGATTGCGGCGTGCGCGCTGAAGGCGGATGCGGCGGTGCTGACGTACGACAAGCATTTTGGGTACATCCCCGGCCTGAGGGTGATGCGCGAATATCCGGGGCAGTCCTAGCACAGGCATCTCAATTGCGGACGATCGCTTCGTCCAGGTTGAGGATGAGATTCGCCACGAGTGCCCATGCGGCGAGCTCCGGCTCGTTGACCCCGGGGGGCGGGCTGGATTCGCCGAAAGTAATGGCCTTCTTCGCCTCGGCGGGCGCGGCTTTGTATTTGGCGAGTGACTGGTTGTAGAACTCCAGCACCGCGGCGGTTTCCGGCGGCGAGGGCCGGCGGGCGAGCACGGTGCGGAAGGCGAAGGCAATACGGTCCTCTGTGGCGGCGGCACTGCTTAGGATGCGGGAGGCAAATCCCCGCGCGGCTTCAAAGTGCTGCACGTCATTCATCAACTGCAGCGCCTGGAGCGGTGTATTGCTGCGCTCGCGGCGGGTGCAGGACTGCTCGCGGTTTGGCGCATCGAAGTTGATCATGAACGGCGCGGGAGCCGTGCGTTTGTAGAAAACGTAGATCCCCCGGCGGTAGAGCGCAGGCCCTTTGTCCTGCGTGTAGAAGCGCGTGTTCGATCCCGAGAAGCCCACGGGTTCCCAGATGTTCGGCGGTTGATAGGGCCGCACGCCTTTGCCCCCGATCTCCAGATTCATGAGGCCGCTGACGAACAGCGCCTGGTCCCGCAGTTGCTCGGCGTCCAGACGGAAGCGCGGTCCGCGGCCCAGCCATTTGTTGGCCGGATCGCGCTGCCAGCTTTCCGGCGCGGCCCCGCTTTGCTGGCGGAAGGCGGCGCTGGTGAGCATGAGGCGCATGAGCTTCTTCACATCCCATTTGTTTTCCTGGAACCACACAGCCAGCCAGTCGAGCAACTCCGGGTGACTGGGCAGTGTGCCCTGCGTGCCAAAGTCATGGCTGGTGGTCACAAGACCGGTGCCAAAAACCTGCTGCCAGAAGCGGTTCACCGTCACGCGGGCTGTGAGCGGATTCTCCGGCGCGACGAGCCACTTTGCCAGGTCCAGCCGCGTGGCGCGGCCTTCGTGTTTCAGCGGCGGCAGGACGGCGGGCGTGCCGGGCTCCACCTTTTCGCCGGGCTTGTCGTATTGACCGCGCAGCATGATGAAGCTCTCGCGAGGCTTTGGCAGGTCCTTCCAGACGAACGTGGAGGGCACGGTGGCGTCATAGTCCTCGCGCTCTTTTTTCACGGCGGCGAGTTCGGCATTCAGTTCCGTAAAGGGCTCGCGTGTCGTGGCACAGACGCTCTGCACGAAATAGTCCCGCAGGCGTTTCAATTCCTCCGGTGTGCGCGGTTTGTCAGGGCCTTCCTTGAGCCAGCCTTTGAGATCGGCGGGAGCCTCAGCGGTGTCCTTGCCTTTCCTTGAGGTCCGCCAGGCGGTGAATGAAAGCGCCGGGTCCGTCGCCGGGTCGGCGCGTCCCTCCACGCCCATCCGGTCGAAGTAAGCCGTGCCGCCGTGCACGG
>DATAIE010000128.1:0-3962 GCA_036262875.1 Verrucomicrobiales bacterium | reverse complement strand
GTGGATTTGGTGATCGCGGAGTGGAGGGGAAAGTCATTGCCGCCAGGTATGCGCGGGAAAAAGGCATTCCCTACCTTGGACTTTGCCTGGGAATGCAGATCGCCACGATCGAGTTCGCGCGGAATGTCTGTGGTCTGACGGACGCCAACAGCACGGAGTTCACCAGCACCTCACCCCATCCTGTAATCTGCCTGATGGAGGAGCAGGAGGAAGTGATGGAGATGGGAGCCACCATGCGTCTCGGAACCTGGCCCACCCGCATCCTGCCCGGCAGCCTCGGCCACCGGCTCTACGGCGGCACCGAAATCGGAGAGCGGCACCGGCACCGCTATGAGTTCAACAACCGCTACCGCAAACAAATGGAGGAGGCGGGATTCATCATCTCAGGCACCAGTCCGGACGGAGCACTGGTGGAAATGATCGAAGTAAAAGGCCATCCGTTTTTCATCGCCTCCCAGTTCCATCCGGAGTTCCTCTCGAAGCCGAACGAACCCCACCCGCTGTTCGCAGGGTTCATCCAGGCAGCGATGAACACCGCGCGGAGATAGAGCGGCTTAATAAGTTTGTAGCCGTTGAAGCGAATATCCGTCGCGCGGCAGCCTCCTGCCGAGGGTGGACCGAGGCTGCTGCGTAACCTGGGCTTCCCTTCAAGCGCCTGCAATCCAATTCAAACCGCTCTAACCTCCGTTGTGAAGGGCGATGATGCGGTCCGCCGTGTCCTTGGTGAATTCCCCATCCTCCATACGATAGGGGGCCTCCATCCAGTGCATGCCCTGATCCTCCCGGGTAAAGAACTCCTGGCGAATGGAAGGCTTCAGTTTCGCAAGCGTCTCCGGCGGAAGACCGATGCGGAGCGTGCCGGTGGTGGTCAGTGAAAGACTGTCGCCCACATGAGCCGCCTCCCTCGCGTTGCTGGCCTGCACCTGCTTGCGTTCATGACGAATGGTGAGCGCGATCTTGAGCGTGGTGCCGCAGTCGATCTGGACATCATTGGCCTCAACAAGGAGGCCCCCGTTTTCCTGCGTTCCCTGGCTCGTGAAATGAACCCGGCCTCCGCTAATGGCCGGCTGGGCCACATGCGTTTCGCCCGTGGCGAGTTCCAGCGCTCGGAAGAGGGGGACACCGCTCACCGTTCCGGACTGGATCGTGAGATTCGTATCCATAAGGATGCCCGTGGTGCGATTCGTTGACCCGCTGAGTTTGATCGTGCCATTGCACACGGCGGTGACATAGGGCCGGAAGAATTCGGGCAGAAACTGCTGGAAGGGAGTGTTCTCCAGCCGCGCCACCGCATCCAGTTCCGGATCCTCCCCGAGAGTAATGCTGCCGGTCAGCGAACCGGCACCGCCACCGGGAATTAGAAACTCCGCTTTCTCTATCACCGCCCGGCCACTGCCAATCTGCACTTTGGCTCCAAGCAGACGGACATCGTCAAACCATCCCTGGTAAAACGTGCCTCCCAGCGCCAGCAGTTCCCAGCCCGCCTCATTGCGGGTGAGCGTGGTCGCGCTGTCGGCGAACCCGCCGCTGGTCGCCGGGGTCCCGCCCCATGTCAGCGTCAGTTTGTCGGCCTTGTAGCGGTCCACGACGAGCTTCGAAAAGTCCGGCTTGATACCCCAGCCGGCGGTCAACAGTTGCGTAACGCCCTCCCTCACCGCCACCTTTCCGGCCCCTCCGGAGCGAAGCGAGACGGTTCCTTTGACCGTGTCCACACTCTTCAAATGCCAGTCCGCTTTGAAAACCTCGGAGAGCGGAATGCTGGTGCTGAGACTCTCGAAATTCATCTCATGGAAGAAACTGCCCGCCGCTCCGCGCAGTTTCAGGCCGTCACTGTAAAAGCTGCCGTTCACATTCCAGCGGGTGCGGGCAAAGGTCGCATGGTCAGCACCGTAGCGGCTCTTGATCTGGGAACTCAGTTGGCCTGTAAATTCCCCGCTCATGCCGTAGAGCTTGAGGATGATTGCGTAAACCCCCAGCGGAATCGTTACGAGGAGGAAAAACCTCCAAACCCACCCCCACACACGGGCATATCCAGTGACACCAAACCCCGGGCGGAGCAGGCCGGAGCCCGCACGCTGGAGAAAGGACCGCTGAGCGGCCCATTCATTCATGACCTCGTTGTAGCTTTTGCCTTTCGGATTCTTCATGGCTCGGTGTTCCCTGTGGGAGCGGCCATAGAACGACCGCCGGGACCGGCTATAGAGCGCAGCCGCAGTGCGCGCCAGTGAAATTCCGTGCCGTTAACTACTGCACGCGCACACTCGGCAGAGAGGCCTGTTTCTTCAGCCACTCCTCACGGCGGCGGACGAGTTCCTCATACTGTTTGCGCAGAGCTTCGTTGTTGCGCTGATCTTTGGTCAGAAAGGTATTGTTCTTTCCAAAGCGCTTCCACGGGCCGTCGGTCACTTCCTCCTCCGTGCAGAAACGCCAGTCGCAGAGGGCACCGCTGCTGGCGCCGAGAAAATCACGCACCGCGGGGGAAATGTCGAGACCGGCACCGCCATTGGATTTCGTCGCCGGGGGTTTCCCGCCGAAAACGTAGTTGTGGTCGTCCGTCGTCCAGGGGCCACAGTCCTCCCATTGGGCAAAACAGGTCTTGTTGCCAAAGCGGACCGCTATCCACATACTTTGGCACACACTCTTCGCACCCTCCGCTTTTTTCTGCTTGTACCAGGGGATCAGCTTGGCAATCTCCGGATTGGTAAGGTCGTTGAACGGCAGAGCGATGTAAAACGGATTGAGACCCGGAGTGAACGCTTTGGGACGGAAGTCCCAGGTGCGATTGTCTTTGTTCGGGTCATCAAAACCACCATAATTCAGTTGCCAGTTCGTATCCCAGGAACTGGCGTGATTGGGGGTGGGATTATTTTCCGCGGGAGCTTCACCGATCCAGAAAATGGTCGTCGGGATGTTCTTTCGCCATGGATACTTCGGGGCCACTTCGCGGGGCCGGGTAGGCGCGTAGACCCGCGGCAGGGGGGCCAGCGCTCCCATGGATCCACTGGCTCCGGTGGTGGAACCCGCCGGCTGACCCGGGCTTTTCGGAGCCGTCGTTTTCGAAGCGGCAGCAGGTTTGGGGGCGGCAGCCTTCTCCTTTGACGTCCCCTGCGCCGGGGAAACAGACATTGTACAGGACAGCGTGAGTGCTGCGATGAGGGCGGATGCTTTGGAGTTCACTCGCATAGGTAGGGGGCAGGGTGGAAAGCAATAGGCCGAGGAAGCCGGAGCGGGCGGGAGTCTAGGGAACCCGGTCCAAAGACGCAAGAGAAATCAGCAGGGGTCAAAACGGCCGGGCCAATTCGTCATTGCCGGAATTGACCGTGTCATTCACCATCCCGTTCATTCGTCATGAATACCCTCATCATTCGCGGCATTGTCATCCTTGTCCTCGTGCTGGCCTCATTGATGGCTGTGAAGGAAAACCGCAAGCCGGAGCGCCCCCCGCCGGCGCAGGTGTCCCTCACCGCGGACGATTCGGGATCTCAACCGGTGGAACCGGAGGGCGGCTACCGGAACGGCATCCAGTTTTTCATCTACATCATGATCGTGGCCATCACCCTTGGGGTCGTCATGTTGAAATGGATCATTCCCGCCCTGGGCGACCGGGTGGCCGAGTCGTTTTACTCCGCCCCGGAGAAGGCGGAGCAGTCCGAGACTCAGAAAGCCATGGCGCTCGTGGCGCAGGGGCAATATCACCAGGCTTTGGCGGCGTTTGGCAAAATCCTGGAGGAGACCCCCAATGACCGTTTCGCCGTCATGGAAACGGCCAAGATTTACCAGACGAAACTCGATGACGTGGACTCCGCGGTGGAGGTGCTGGAGAAAGCCTCCGCCGGGGAGTGGCCGGAGGACGACAAGTGCTTCTTCCTTCTCAAGCTGGCCGATATTCACTCGACGGCGCGCAGTGATTTTGCGAAGTCGCGGGAGGTGCTGAATCAGCTTATCCTGGAGTTCCCTGACAG
>DATAIE010000127.1:0-3460 GCA_036262875.1 Verrucomicrobiales bacterium | reverse complement strand
CATACTCCCGGCGCGCAGATCCGCTATACTATCAATGGCAGCGCACCCTCGCCCACGGTGGGCACGCTTTACTCGGCTCCCATTACGATTTCCAACCCCAAAGTCCTGCGCGCGGTGGCGTATCTCACCGGCTGGCAGACTTCGCCGGTGAAAACCCACACTTACATTTTCCCCGCCCAGGTGGTCACACAACCAGGGGCTCCCGCGGGATTCCCCACCACGTGGGGCAACGAGTACAATTACAATACCGGCCAGTTGAACGGCCCGGCCATTCCCGCGGACTACCGCATGGATCCGGGCATCACCAACAGCGCGGCCTACTCCACGCTGATGATCCCGTCACTCACGACGACGCTGCCCATCCTCAGCATCGCCGGGGATGTCGCTCCCATGTTTGGGACCAGCGGCATCTACTCCAATGGACGGCTCACTCCCGGCGTGGAACTGCCGGTTTCCATGGAATTCTGGACCCCCTCCGGCACGGAGAACTGGCAGGAAAATGCCGGCATTCGCATCCACGGGGGCGATGCCCCGTTCGAGCATCCGAAGAAGCCCTTCCGTCTCTACTTCCGCAAGGAATACGGCGCGGGCCACCTGAAGCAGGCCCTTTTCCCCGGGTCTTCGGTGGACGAGTTTGACAAGCTGCAACTGCGCCCGGGAGGACATGATGGCTGGGCCGTGCCGTTCGGTTCCAGCAGTGACCTGCTGGCCTACCATGCCACGTATATCCGGGATCGTTTCCTGCGGAAAACAGAGCTCGATATGGGACGCCTCGGCACCCAGGGACGGTACGCTCACCTTTATATCAACGGGCTCTACTGGGGTTTTTACGACATCCACGAAGTAGTGGGCAAGGAGTTCTTCGCCACCCACAAAGGCGGCGAAGAGGCGGACTGGGATACGCTGGAACACTCCAACGTCCTCGATCCTATTTTCGCCGTCGTGGACGGCAATGGCGCTGCGCTGGACGCCGCGCTGGCCCTCGTGCGGCCGCCCGAAAACATGGCGGACCCCGCGATGGTCGCGCAGTTGGAGCAGTATATCGATTTCAATGAGCTCATCGACCACCTCCTCGTGCAGATGTGGGGCGGGCAAAATGACTGGATGGGTCCCGTCTACCGGGGAGATCCGGAAAACCCCACGGATGTGTCCCGTTTCTTTAACAAGAACTGGGAGTCCGGCCGGCGTTCGCGCGGCGAGCAGCCGGGACAGTTCCTCTTCCAGGTCTGGGATGCGGAGATCAGCATGGGCGCCAGCCTCACCGCACCTTTCCTCGCCACGCAGCGGGTGGCGGACTTCAATCACACGCTCATCGGCCAGCCCGGCAGCGTGAGCAAGGCCGGTCCGCCCGCGGAGATCTACTACGCCCTGCGGAAGTACAGCCCCAAGTTCCAGCGGAGGTTTGCGGACCGTCTGCAAAAGAACTTCTTCAACAACGGCCCCATGACCACGGCCCGCAACCAGGCCCGTCTCCAGGCACTGCGGGACGAGCTGGATCTGCCCATCGTGGCCGAGTCCGCGCGCTGGGGCGATGTGAACAGCGGCAATCCGGACATCGTGACCTTCCACCGGAATGACCACTGGCGGTCCGAGATGGACTGGCTGAAAAACACCTACATCGCCGGACGGAATGAGCTGCTGCTCCGCCAGTTCAAGGTCATTGGACTCTACCCCACCACCCTCGCTCCCGTCTTTGGGAAATTCGGAGGCACGGTCCCGGCCGGGTATCAACTCACGATCACCGATCCGAATGAAGCCGGCGGCCATATCTACTACACGCTGGATGGATCAGATCCCGCGGAGCCCACGGTGACCACCCAGGTGCTCTGGGGACCGGAGACGCAGTGCCGCTATAAGGTGCCGTCCTTCCAGTATCCCGCAAACTCGTGGAAGGAAATAGCCCCGCCCTGGGATAACGGCGGCGCGCCCAATGTGGCGGGCCCGGGCGGGCTCACCCCGGCGCAGGAGGAGGCCACCTGGAAGACCGGGGCTGCGGCCCTCGGCTTCGATGCGAACCCCACCTTCGGTCCCCTCATCCAGACCCAGGTCACCGGCATGCGGAATACGCGGCCCTCCCTCTACATCCGCATTCCTTTCAATCTCACGGAGGAGCAAAAGACGGCGATGACCAGCCTCACGCTCAAGCTGAAGTATGACGATGGCGCGTTCGTCTTCCTCAATGGCGGCACTCCGGTTTTGCAGCCGGGTGCCAGCGGCGCGAACCCCGTCTATACCGACTCGGCCAACTTCGCGCGGGACGATGCGGAAGCGGTGGAGTATCAGTCCTTCGATCTCACGCCGTATATCTCCAGCCTCGTGACGGGCTCGAATGTCCTCGCCATCCAGGGGCTGAATATTACCGCCGCGGACGATGACTTCCTCTGCGTGCCGCAAATGGAGGCCACCTTCCGGGGCCCTCCCTACAGTGCACCGGTCACCCTCGCGCAGAGCGGCACGGTGAAATCGCGTGTCTTCAAAGACGGCGTCTGGTCCAGCCTCACGGAGGCGTCGTTCATCGTCGGCACGCCCGCCAGCGCTGCGAGTGTGACCGTTTCGGAATTCAGCTACAATCCGGTGGCCAGCCCGCAGGAGATCGCCGCCGGATACACGGACCAGATGTTCGAGTTTATCGAATTGATGAACACCTCCGCCGGTCCGGTGGATATGACGGGGTGCCATTTCGATGACGGAATCACGTTTGCCTTCCCGGTGAACAGCGTGATTCCCGCCGGGCAGCGCATTCTGCTGGTGGCCAATGAGGCGGCCTTCCATGCGCGCCACCCTGGAGCCGCGGTCTTCGGAGTCTTCGCCGAGGCGAGCAATCTATCGAACAGCGGGGAGAGGATCGAACTCATGGACGCTGCGGGAGGCCACATCTTTGACTTCGTTTACGATGACAAAGCCCCCTGGCCGGAGTCCCCGGATGGCGGCGGATATACCCTCGTGCTGATCAATCCCTCCTCTCATCCGGACCTGTCGGTGCCTGCCAACTGGCGCGCCAGCGCGGTGCCGGGCGGCACGCCTGGAACGGATGAAACAGCGGGCGAGACCTATGCCGCGTGGGCCGCGCGCAATGCGATCACCGGACAAATGACGGACGATCCCGACGGCAACGGCCTGAACAACCTGGCGGAATACGGGTTCGCCCTCACCCCGGCCACCCGCGGGACGAGCGCCTTCACCGCCACGCTGGAGCCCGTGACCGTGGGCGGCGTCACCGCCACCTACCTCGTCATCCACTATCGCCACAACCCCGCCGCCGGCGACGTGACCGTCACCCCTGAAATGTCGACGGACCTCAATACCTGGACTTCTCTCACCACGGAAGTGACCCCGCCCGTCACCAATCCGGACGGCAGCGAAACCATCACCCGCCGCAGCCCCCTGCCAGTGGCCGGCGCACGTGAGGTTTTTGTGCGAGCCAAAATCGCGGTGCATTGATCAGTGCGGGCCGCCCGTC
>DATAIE010000126.1:0-1692 GCA_036262875.1 Verrucomicrobiales bacterium | reverse complement strand
ACGTCACGGCCCCCTCCTGATTTATGGAGTGGTGGCACTACGTTCTCCTGATGCTCAGCGGCCTGGCCGCCGGCTTCATCGACGCCGTGGCCGGAGGCGGAGGGTTGATCACGGTTCCCGCCCTTCTCTGGGCCGGACTGCCGCCCGGCATTGCTTTGGGGACGAACAAGATGCAGTCCTGCTGTGGCACGGCGCTCGCCGTCCGGAACTATGCCCGCGCAGGACTCATCCAGTGGAGGGATGTCCGGGCGGGTGTCTTTTGCACGCTCGTCTTCGCCGCCCTCGGCGCGCAGGTGCTGTTGGTGGTCGATCCTAACTTTCTCAAAAAAATCGTCCCCTGGCTTCTGATCGCCATCGCCGTCTACACCGCCCTCAGTCCCCGCATGGGACATGTGAAGAGCGAGGCACGGCTTTCTCCCCTTCCCTTCGCCCTGCTCGGCGGCTCGGTGCTCGGTTTTTACGATGGCTTCTTCGGTCCTGGCACGGGATCGTTCTGGACACTCGCCTGCGTTCTTCTCCTCGGCCTGGACCTCCGCCACGCCACCGCCTTCACAAAGGTGATGAACCTCACCAGCAACCTCGCCTCCCTCACGATCTTTCTCCTCGCCGGGCAAGTGCGCTTCGAAATCGCCGCCGTAATGATCGCCGGCCAGCTCGCCGGTGCCCATCTCGGCTCCGGCATGGTCGTGAAAAACGGCCCCGCCATCATCCGGCCCGTCCTGCTTATCACCGTCCTCGCCCTCGCCGGGAAACTCATCTGGGACGGCTGGTTTGGCGGAAATTGATTCAGCCTGCCAGTCAATGCCAGCAGTGGGACTCGAACCCACAAGGCCGGTTAGGGCCAGCGGATTTTAAGTCCGCTGTGTTTACCATTTCACCATGCTGGCTCGCTAAAAACCCGCTTACTTGTAACCGTGCGTGTTGTCTCGCGATGACGCATCCATGGACGCCAACAGTCAGCCGGTCAAGCCCGCCGCAAAGGTGCGCGCGGCGTTCCGCCTATCGAAGGACGCCAGCGGTACCGCGAACACGGTTCATCTCCGGAAAACCGGAGGCTTCTATGGAATGCGGATGACGCGGAAGTATTTCCGCGCTGTGCCTGAGGACCCGGTGTCCAGGGACATCGTGGCACCGCCGGCGACTGCGGGATTTCCCGCGGGGAGCCAGGAAATCAGATCGTCGCTGCTTTGCATTTGATAGGAAAAGCCAGGAACCGTGGAGAAATTCAGAATCAACTGATTTCCTGAGTGCGAGAGGGAGACAATGTCCGGAGCCGGGGCGGCCGGGGTATTGGCCGCGCCAGGGGTCGGCGCGGTCAGGGCGCTGATCACATTACCGCCGTCCGGTGTCCTGCCGGAAGAAATGTTGGCGGCCTGCGGGCCAAAAGTGACGGTATCCACTACCGATGCATCCGGAGCAAAGAGCGTAATGGATTCCCCGGACGCGTCCAGTTTGAAGTCCACATGCAGTTGGCCGCTGCCCGTGTTCTGTCCGGTTTCGTTGTCGGCCCAAACGAGGAGCCGGCCGCCGGCAGGAATAGAATACCCTGGAGGGATGATGAACGGCGCAGCACCCGGGGTATTGTCCACCAGCCCCCATCCCTGGAGATTCACGGCGGCTGCTCCGGGATTGTACAATTCAAACCAGTCGTCGGCATCGTTGTCCGCCGCATCGCGAACAAAGCCGTCATTG
>DATAIE010000125.1:0-3955 GCA_036262875.1 Verrucomicrobiales bacterium | reverse complement strand
GGGCCGTAGGCGTCTGCGGTGTCCAGCAGTGTCAGGCCGGCGTCCAGGGCGGCGTGAATGGTGGCGGTGGACTCAGCGTCGTCACGGCTGCCATAGAATTCGGACATGCCCATGCAGCCAAGGCCGGTGGCGGAGACGGAGAGCGAAGAAAGCAGGCGTTGCGGGATCATGGCTGGAGGTCGGCGGTAATGGCGAGCGTGGTGGGGGAAATGCCGTTGTTGTAGCTTTCGAGGATCACACTTTTGACGGGAGCGGGCTGCTTTACGGGCAGTGCGAAATAGCGAACGTGGTGGCGCTTCACGACTCCGTCCACCCGCCTGGAGCCGGGAACATCCTCCCCGCTGACATAGTCGATGAACACCTCGCCGGTCTTGAGCTCTGTGACTTCTTTGGCCCCGTTGGTATGTTCCACTGTCACTTTCATCGCGGGCCGCACGGTGCCGGGGCCACCGCCCCAGCCGGCGACGCCACCGAGGAAATGCAGCCGGCTCGCCGCGAACCCGACCGGAATTTCCACGCGCTGGGGCAGGGTGCCTGCGAACGTGGGGCCATCGCCGTTTTTAAGCACGATGACATTGCCTCCGGTGGGAGTCGTCGCCGGATCGGGCAGCGAGAAGGGAATGCCCTGCACCGTGACGATCCCGTATTTAACAGGCGGAATGCTGTCGTTCCTGTTCTCACGGGCTTGGTAGAGACCGGCTCCGGTGTCGGTCGTGAACGCACGGGCGAGATTGAGAGCGCGGTACTTTCCACTGCCTTCGGAAAGATAAGCGAGGATATCCGCCATCGTTTCCGCGCCCAGAGCCTCAAAGCCCTCCGGCATGAGCGAGAGGCCGGTATCCACACGGGACTTGATGTCCGCGACTTTGATCTCCTGTTCGATGCCGCCGGGCAGACGAAGCGTCATGGAGTTCTCGCTTTCACGCGCGATGATGCCCACCGCGAAGGTGCCGTCTTTCAGCGTGAGACTCCATGTGCGGTGTTCATTGTCCACGACACGGCCCGGATCGATGATGCTGACGAGGAGTTCCGCGGCGCTGTGAACCCCGATGCCGTCGAGCGGAGGACCTACTTCCTTCCCTTCACCGTTCAGTTTGTGGCAAATGGCGCAGGTGGTGGAATAGATGAGTTTCCCTTTCGCTGCATCGCCGGGTTTTGCTTCGATGAGCGGAAGGAGTTTTGCGATGATTTCGTTCTTCTGCGGATTGGTGCCGCCGCCGAGTTCATCGATGAGTTTGAGCGCCCGTGAAGAAACCGCCTTGTCAGGGTGGAGCCGGAGTTTGCTCAGCCGTGAGGGGCCCAGGAGCGCAGGTTTGAGTGTCCCGGACTCCAGCGCATCGAGCACGGCACCGGCCCATTCGGCGCGGCGGGCGAGAACATCGAAGAGCGCGTTTTGTGCCACCTGCGAAAGAGCGGGGAGCATCCCGGCAAGAGGAGCCCCCAGGGTCTTGTCGTTTGTGGCACTGAGGGCGGCGATAAGAGAGAGGGAGAGATTCTCGCCAGGATTCGCTGCGAGCAGAGCGGTGAGGGCAGGCAAAATGCGCGCGTCCGCCGTGTGTGCGCGGGCCAGCGCATGGAGGGCGGCGGCGCGCAGCGGTTCGGGCTGGCCGGCGTCGGTGGTGAGTGAAAGGAACGCGTCGATACGTGAGGCGACGGCTCTTTTGAGGGAAGCCTCCTTTGCCCATGCCGCGGCTACGGGCAAAGCGCCCGCGGCGAGGACGGCATCGTCTGAATTCAAAAGCGTCAGGAGCGCCGCCTCACCTTTCCCTCCCTCCGGAGCAGGGGGCGGCTTCATGGCTGCGGCGTTAAGGATTGCCCGGGTTAGTGGAGTCGATTCCTGCGGGGCTTTGGCCGCCGCTTCAAAGAGGGTCGCGAGAGCTGTGCTGTCCATGCGATCCGTCAGTGTGGAAGCGAGAGAGGAGGCGAGTTCCAGCAGCGGGGTGGAAGGAACCGTTTGAGAAGCGAGTGCGGCCTCCAGCACCGGGGTGGGATTGGAGGAAGCGGCGGCGACGGCTGCACTGCGGGACCAGTTGTCGGAGAAACCGGGCATCGCGGCGAGCAGAGCGGCGGCAGACTGCGGAGAGAGGCTGCCGGTGGACATGGCCCGCAGAGCGGCGAGGCGCACCCGCGGATCGGCATCGCGAACCAGCGCAGAGAAATCGACCGTGTTCTGCGGGCCCATGGCTTCGATAACGAGCAGCGCGTTTTTCCGAACTCCTGCATCGGAGGCTTTCAGGGCGGTGGAGAGCGTGGCGGGAGTGAGTTTCCCTAGGCGGTGAAGAGACCACAGGGCAAGGATGCGGGATGGTGCGAACGTTCCCCCTTCTGCGAGCGCGGTTAAGGCAGGGAGGGTTGAGGCGGCATCGCTGCGGGACATCAGCAGTTGCTGAGCAAGGAAACGAGTTCGTTTGCCGGGATTGCCAAACGTCGCCACGAGTTCGCCTGCGGAGGCTTTGGAAAGATCCGGCACGGCGAGCTTCTTCGCCTCCTCATGCTGGATGCGATAGATGCGGCCGAAGTAGTGATCGCGATCCGGGCGGGTGGTGGCTCCCGACCGGCTGTGTTGTGGACCGCGGGAGTCGCTGTGGGCGACCACGGGATTGTAAAAGTCGAGCACATACATTGCACCATCCGGCCCGAACTGGATATCGATGGGGAAGAACCAGAAATCGCCGGCACGCAGCCATTCCCGGTCCGTGCGGATCATTCTGCCGGTGAAGGAGGGCCCATCCGGAATCAGCTTTTCAAAGTGGATAATATCCAGAATGGGTTCCGTGCAGAAGACGCCGTTTTCCCATTCCGCGGGCCATGCGCCTCCCTCCTGAACGGTGCTGGCGCAGGCGGAACTGTAGCTGCCGACCAAATCGATTTGCATGAAGGGTGCCCGCTGCGGCATATCGGCACGGATCACCTTGCGGTTCCGGATCACACTTTCGACACTGCCGGTATTGCCAACCTTGCCGCGTGCGAGGACGGATTCCGGGATCACCATGTGCTGTACGGGGCTGCCGCTGGTGGCCTGGCCGCAGAAGAGTTCGAGATCGCTGGTGATGTCCATGCCGAAGGCGTTGCCGCCTTTGGAGCCCACCTGTCCGATCGCGGAACCGTCCGGTTTGAAGCGGAAAATGCCGGGGCTGACTTTCCCGCGCACCGCCGGATTCACGACGGAGACGGCGTCCGCGCCACTGCCGGTATTGGCGTAAATCCAGCCGTCGGGCGAGACCATAAAATGATTGGCGACGAAGTGAGTATCCCCCGGAGTGAAACCGGTGAAGAGCCGTTCCTCCCGGTCTGCTTTGTCGTCGCCATTCGTGTCATGAAGGAAAACGATGTCCGGCTGACCGACAGCGATGACGCCGTCGCCATAGAGACAAAAGCCGGTAACGAGTTCGAGTCCTTCGTAAAAGACAGTCTTTTTGTCCATGACGCCGTCCCCGTCGGAATCCGTCAGGATGCTGATGCGGTCCGTCGCAGGGCGGTCGTATTTGCCAGGTTTGAGCACGCCGGTTTCACGCCACGGCTCGGCGATGGCGGGGCGGCGTCCGTTGGGATACTCCGGGGTTTCCGCGACCCACAGCCGCCCGCGCGCATCCCACTGCATGGCGATGGCCTTATTGATCAGCGGTTCGCTCGCGACGGGACTGGCGGTGAAGCCGGGCGAGAGGTCGAAGGATTTCACGGTGTCCGCCGCGGTGCGCGGACCGCCCTGGGGGTAGCGCAGTGTGGCGAGATCCTCTTTCGCGCAGAAAGCATCTGTATCGTCACGCCCGGCCACCCATGTGAGGCCGCGCCGCAGGAACGTGCGCATGCTGGCGTGCTTCAGGGAGTCCGCCCGGGCCTGGAGCAGGGTGATGGCGCGATGTTTGTCGCTTCCTTCAAAAGCCCACATTTGGGGCTGAAGATCGTATACATTCGCGCGGTCCAGTCTTTCAGGCGAACGGGGATCGATGCGCTT
>DATAIE010000124.1:0-4325 GCA_036262875.1 Verrucomicrobiales bacterium | reverse complement strand
CCCGCACCGCGCATGTCGTTCAAATACCAGACGTCCGGAGTGGTGGCACCCACCGGTAGGGGCTGGAAGTCGTTGACGACGATATTCGCCGCCGTAGCGGTGACGGCAAGCAGCCCAAGGCTGGCGATGGATGCGAGACAGGATTTAAGACCGGACATTGGATAGGTGGTGGTTGCTGGATGGGAAATGGAACTGCCGTTCGACAAAGAAAGGCGTGCGCGTCCGGGGCAAAACGTATGCCAGCATCTTCACCGCGGACCCGGGCGGGGTTGCGGATTGTTGACAGTCAGGGAGAAACACGCGTGCTTATTTTTTCCTCATCCCGGGTTCATTTTTGATTTCAAAACGCTTCGTAAAGAAGTCCGACAGCAGCAGTTAATATGTCGTTAGGGGTTCGTGTCGAAACGAACCGTTCGGCATCCCGCCGGTGCTCGATTTTTCTCTTTCCACTGTGTCTATCGGCTGCATGTCAGCGGCATGGCCATCCACCGTTTCTATATTCCGCCCTCCCAGTGGAACCCCGATCACCTCGCTCTCGATGAGGCGGAATCTCATCACTGTGTGGATGTCCTCAGGCTTCGTCAGGGTGACCGGGTCGTTGCCTTCAATGGCTGTGGCACTGAAGTCACGGCGGAGATCACTCTGCTCTCCAAACGGGAGGTCGGGCTTCACCCGCTCCTCACTCAGAGCACCCCGCCTTCGGCGGCCCGTGTCACTCTCGCCCAGGCCATCCCGAAGGGCAAAAACATGGACCTCGTCATACAAAAGGCCGCCGAACTCGGTGCCGCGGAGATTGTTCCCCTGTTGAGCGAGCGTACGGTAGTGCGGCTGGATGACGGCGAAGCAGCCGACAAGCAGGAAAAATGGCAGCGCATTGCTGTCGAAGCCTGCAAACAATGCGGACAGAACCACCTGCCCCAGGTGCAAAAGCCGGTCTCCCCGGACCGCTTTTTTGCCCGCCGGCCCGCGCACGATCTCCTGCTCATCGCCGCGATCGAGCCCGGTGCCCGCCGCCTCAAGGATTTACTCGCGGAGTGGAGCTCTCTCCATCCCGGCAGGGACCGCCCGGCCAGCGTTCTCGTTCTCATCGGGCCGGAGGGCGATTTTACCCCCTCGGAAGTGGGTGCGGCAAAATCCCACGGATGCCTTCCCATGAGCCTGGGGCCTATCATTCTGCGGACCGAAACGGCCGCCATTTACACCCTCAGCACTCTGGCGCACGAGCTCTTTTAAACCGGGGGTATGGTTTTTGCAGGCCGGTTTGCGGAACCCCTGCCGCACATCCGGAGAATTTTTGCGGGAATAAATTCGTTTGCCCCCTGTCACACCCCCACTCACGGATATGCCATTCACCAAAAATCCCCTGCTTTCAGCCTTTCCTGACGGCCAAATTCCCCGACCCCGCGTTTCCGGAAAATAACTTTTCGCCCCGGTGGCGCTTTCCCCCGCGTCGCCCGCAACCCTCTCCGTCAGGCATGATTGACTGGCGGTTTCACACAAACCAAACACACACCACCCAACCGACACATCATCATGAAGAAATTCCTCATGACCCTTATTGCGGCTACTCTGGCTTTTGCCGGCATTTCACGCGCGGACGAATATCCCACCATCAGCATCGGCGATCTGAAGAAAGCCATCGCTGAGAAGAAAGTGGCCCTCATCGACGTCAACGGATCGGACAGCTACAAGAGCGGCCACATCCCCGGCGCGATCGATTTTGAAGCCTCCAAGGACAAAATCGCCACCCTTCTGCCGAAGGACAAGTCCACTCTCGTGGTCGCCTACTGCGGTGGCCCTCAGTGCAGCGCCTATGTTGCCGGAGCCAAAGCGGCCAAAGCCGCCGGTTACACCAACGTGAAGCACCTCACCGCCGGCATCTCCGGCTGGGTCGAAGCGAAGGAAGCCGTTGAGAAGGCCAAAGAAGAGAAAAAGGCCGAGAAGAAAGCCGCCGCTGCCGCCATTGGCGGAACCGCAGGCGGTGCTGTGATCGGCAAGAAGTAATGTCATAACGGAGCCGCGTGTTGTGCCTGGTGCACGGCGCGCGGCTCTTTTTGTTTCCGAAACCCAAACCACACCATCATATGAACCGCCGTTCCATCCTCACTCTTGCCGTGGCAGCCTTTGCAGGGCTGTTTGTGGCCCGCTCCTCCTTCGCCGGGCATGATTTCCCGGAGGGAAGCCCGAAGTTTGAAACCAAATACAAATCCGCGCTCGCCGAAGCCAAAAAGACCGGCAAGCCCATCATCGCCGTCTTCTCCGCCACCTGGTGCGGACCCTGCCAGGCCAACAAAAAGAATGTGTATCCCTCCGCCGAGGTGAAGCCCTTCCACGACAAATTCGTCTGGGTTTACCTCGATGTGGATGAGGCTGGCAACAAGAAGGCCGCCGAAGAGTTCCAGGTGAGCAGCATTCCTCACATCCAGTTCCTCAACAAGGACGGCAAAGCCATCGACAAGCAAATCGGCGGCTCCACTCCCGCCGGCTTTGCGAAGACGCTGGAAGGTGTCCTCGCCAAGGCTGGTCCTGCGAGCCCCTCGGCTCCCGAAAAGCCCGCTTCCGGCCTGCAGCCCCGCAAGCCGGCACCGGCGGTGACCGAAAAGAAAGCGAGTTGAGTTTCCCTGATCCGGGGAATTCGATTACCCAATGCCGGCTCCTGAGCCTCGCATCGTTGCCACTGCCGGTCACATTGACCATGGCAAAAGCACGCTGGTCGAGGCCCTGACCGGCACCAACCCTGACCGCCTGCCGGAAGAGCAGAAGCGCGGCATGACGATCGAACTGGGCTTTGCCCGGCTCGATCTGCCGGATCCGCAGGCGGTCGGGGGAGGATGGCACATTGGAATCGTGGATGTGCCAGGCCACGCGGACTTTGTCCGAAACATGGTGGCCGGCGTCGGAAGCATTGATGCCGCGCTGCTCACGGTCGCAGCGGACGACGGATGGATGCCGCAGACGGAGGAGCATTTTCAGATTCTCCATCACCTGGGAGTGACACGGGGCGTCGTCGCCCTGACGAAGAGTGATTTGGCGGCGCTTGTGGAAAAATCGGCGGCGGAGGAAGTGAGGACCCGCCTTGCCGGAACCCCCTGGGAGGGTGCGCCGGTCATTCCGGTCTGTGCCTTGGACGGCAGCGGGCTCGATGCATTGAGGACGGCGCTTGCCGGGGTGCTGCGAGCCGGTCCACCGCCGCCGGACACGGGAAAACCGCGTCTCTTTGTAGACCGCGTCTTTTCGCCCCGCGGCACCGGAACGGTCGTCACGGGGACTCTTACCGGCGGATGCCTCCGGCCAGGGGATGAGGTTCTCGTCCAGCCTGCGGGCCTGCCCGGGAAAGTAAGGGGTCTTCAAAACCACGGCCGCCCCATTGACTGTGCCCGTCCAGGAATGCGTACGGCGGTGCAACTCAGCGGAGTGGAGGTAGCTCACGATGGCACGGGCACCGGCGTGTGGCGCGGTCATTCCCTGGAGGGCGGAGGCGCCCTGGTGCCGAATGCGTCGAAGGTGATCCATGTTTGGCTGGATCGTTCCTTTCGCGCGGAGGAGCCTTCCAGCGGTCCGGCGGTGAAACACGGGCAAAAGGTGTGGTTCCATCACGGCTCGTCCGGCAGCGAATCCCGCCTGTATCTGGCTGAGGACCGCTGCCTTCCGCAGGGGGCCTCGGGAGTGGCGGAACTCCGGTTCGCCGGAGCCGTCGCGGTTCACGCCGGGGACCGGTTTATACTTCGGGATTTTTCCCGCCGGCATACGCTGGCCGGCGGCATGGTGCTGGAGCCTTCGGCGAAAGCCCGCGCATGGAAAGTGCCGCGCTATCTGCAATCCATGCGTCTCCGTGCCAGCCAACCCGGCAGCGCCGGTGCGTGGGTGCTCGATCTGCTGGAGCGGGACGGGTTTCTCAGGCCTGCCGGTTTACTGGTGCGGTCACGGTTTTCCCGGGAGGAAGTGGGCGCCGCGCTTCAAATCCTTCCGGATCCGGTGACCCGCGGCGATTGGATGGTTGCGGCGGATCGCTGGGACGCCGTTGTGGCGGTCGCCGGTGAGGCCGTGTCCTCCTGGCATGCGGCGCATCCCCAGGAGTCCGGGATGCCCCTCTCCAGCCTCCGGCCGGTGCTGCAAAAACAACTTCCCGATTCCACGCTGGTGGAAGCGGTGGTCGAAGACCTCATCCTCGCTGGATTCCTGCGTCTTCAGGGAGTGATCCGTGCTCCCGGCTTCAAGCCGGCGCTCCCGCCTGAGGTCCGGCGGGCGTGTTTGGCCCTGCGGGGTGTTCTTTTCACGGACAAACAAAATCCGCCCAAAATCTCCACCTTCGTCAATACGCCGGA
>DATAIE010000123.1:0-7220 GCA_036262875.1 Verrucomicrobiales bacterium | reverse complement strand
CGGAGAGGTATTTGGCGGTGGCCCGCCACCGTTCCGAGGACCTCTGCCGCGTCCCCTGCCCTCTCCGCGAGGACGGGGCTCCACCGCCGGCATTTCCTCCTGCTTGATCACCTCGCGCTTACCGGTGGACGGGTCCACCCTGACATTTTCCGACTGGCCGTCTCCCGTCTTCACTTTGTAATACAACTTCCCGTCCTTCCATTGCTCCTGAATGGCGGCGCGCGTCACGTGACGCATGAGATCTCCCTGCATCGCCTTTGCACGGTCATAGTCGGCAACGGTTCCCTGGCTGAAAGCGCGGGACAGAGTAAGGATGGAAACGAAAGAGAGCAGTCGCCAGTTCATACCGGCGACTCATCCACAGCGCTTCCACGGTGACAAGCCTGCATTCCGCGTATGCCGCGCAGCGATGTAAGCCCGTGACGATCTGCACGTATCTCCCCACTGCATGACCCCCATTCGTCTTCTCTGTTGTCTCACCCTTGCCGGCCTCACTGCATCCGCCCCGGCGGAGTTCCGCGCCGGAGCGGCCAAAACGATCATCACTCCTCCGGACGGGGTCAATATGGCCGGCTATTACAATGTGAGAGGCTCCACGGGTATCCTGGACGACATTCATTCCCACGCGCTCGTGCTGGACGATGGCACCACGCGGGTCGCACTGGTATCGCTGGATTTGATAGGCTCGCCCCGTGAACTCGTGGAGAAGGTGCGTGCGGAAGTGGAAAAGGCGGGCATTCTGGCTGGGGCCAATGTCATGGTCTCGGCCACCCACGCGCACACCGGGCCTGTTCCTGGCAATTCCCTGCGCACGCCGGAGGCTCCGGATGGCGGACCGCCGGCACCGGATTCCATCCATGGCAAGTATCTCGCCACCCTGCCGGGAACCATCGCCGCCAGCATCAGCCAGGCAGCCGCGAAACTCAGCCCGGTGAGCATCTCCGGCGTCAGCGGGGAATGCACGGACCTCGCGTTCTGCCGCCGCTTTTACATGCGCGACGGGACCGTCGGCTGGAATCCAGGCAAACTGAATCCCAATGCAATGACTCCCACCGGCCCCACCGATCCCCAGGTGCAGGCGATTTTCTTCGAACCTCCCCACAAGTCCGGCACCCTCGTCCCCGCCATGGCGGTATATGCGAATTTCTCCATGCATCCGGATACCGTCGGCGGCACCAAAATCTCGGCTGACTATCCCGGAGTCCTCGGCCGGTTGCTGGCCGCCTATCATGGTCCGGAGTGCATCACCGTCTATGGAAACGGAACCTGCGGAAACCTGAACCATGTGGACACCTCGTGGGAGCGCCGGCAGGGAGGCATCGACGAGGCGAACCGCATCGGCACGCTGCTCACCGCCTCCCTCTTCCGCGCCGAAAAAACACAGCGTCTGATTTCGCCGGGAATTGTCAGGGTAAAATCCGTCACCGTGCCGCTGAACGTCCCCGCCGTCTCTCCCGAACAGGCGGAGATGGCGCGCGAGACCATCCGAAAGAGTGCGGCCGGCGTGGTCCCCTCCTTTATGCAACTCGTCCGCGCCAACCGGCTGCTGGACCTCGCCCCGCGCGAGGGACAACCGATTCCCGCCGAGGTGCAGGTGATCACGCTCGGCCAGGACGTGGCGTGGGTGGGATTACCAGGAGAGGTCTTTGTGGAACTGGGCCTGGCATTGAAGAAGCGTTCCCCCTTCCGGCACACGATCATCACCACCCTGACAAACGGCAACTGGGGCTATCTTCCGGACCGGCGCAGTTATGCGGAAGGCGCTTACGAAGCAGAAAGCTCCCGTGTCGAGCCTGGCTCCGGCGAAAAGCTTATCGACGCGGCCGCCGATCTTTTAAAGGAACTGTACGGGAAATAACGGAGCCACAGGTCAGGGCGCCACCACCGGCAATTCGCCGCCGTGACGGATATCCATCGCGGTCAGCAGATAAACAGCGTCCTCCGCGATGTTGACCGACTGATCGCCAATGCGCTCAATGAACCGGGCGCAGAACAGAAGGTCCACGTAGTTTGGAATATTCGCCGGGTCTTCCTGCATGCGGGCAGTGATGCGTCTGTTGAATTCGCGGTAGGCACTGTCGAGAGCGGCATCGCGTCCCTGGATCATCAGCGCCGCCTGCAGTTCTCCTTTGCAGAATGAACTCACGGCATCCCGGAGCATGGCGGCGGCGAGATCAAAAATCGCGCGCAGCCCCTCCGTCTCGGGCAGGGCCGGATGCTGGTTGATCTGCTTGGCCCGCCGGGCAAGGGCAACGGCGTGATCCGAAATGCGCTCGATGGCGGTGGCGGCCTTCATCGTGGAGATGACACGGCGCAGGTCCTTGGCCACTGGGCCAAATTTGATGATGATCTCCACTCCCTCGAAATCGATTTTCTTTTCCAGTTCGTCCACGAGTTCATCGTCGGCGATGGTGCGGTTGCAGAGGTCGGCGTTGCGCTCGAAAAGTCCCTTGACCGCATGATCAAGGTTCGCCTGGGCATACTCTCCCATGCGCTGAATATCGTTTTTGAGGTGAGAAATGGCGTCTTCAAACACGCCAAGAATGTGTCTGGTATCGGGAGGCATGGAGGTGAAAGGTGTGTCAGTTGATTGCGGGAAACAGGTGACAATTCCGTACTGGAGAAATGGAGGCCGGCTGTGCCGTGATTCGGAGCGCCTGGCTGCGGTGATCTCAACCGTAGCGCCCCTCGATATACATCGCGGTTTTTTCGTTTTGCGGATTAAAAAACAACTCCTTCGTCGCTGCGTGCTCGATGATCTCTCCCATCAGCATGAAAATGCATTCGTCACTCGCCCGGCGCGCCTGGGCCATATTGTGGGTGACCATTACGATCGTGAACTTTTCCTTGAGCCCTGTGATGAGTTCCTCGATACGCTCGATGCCCGTCGCATCCAGCGCCGAGCACGGCTCATGCATGAGGATGATGTCCGGCTTCAGCGGCAGGAGCCTCGCGATGCACAGCTTTTGCTGCTGTTCGAGCGTGAGTTCGGTAGCCTTGCGCTGGAGGTTGTCCTTCACGTCATTCCACAGGGAGACTTCCTGCAATGCCTGCGCCACGGCATCATCCATCTCCGTCTTTTTCCTCCCGTTTTTGGCTGTGTGCGACCGGACGCCGAAAATCACGTTTTCATAGATTGAGATCGGAAGCGGATTCGGACGCTGAAAAACCATGCCGACCCTTTTCCGCAGGGACGCCAGCGACACGTCCTCGTCGAGAATATTCTTCCCGAGGATGGTGATGACCCCTTTTGTCGTCACGTTTCCATACCGCTCGTTGATGCGATTGAACGACCGGAGCAGGGTCGTCTTTCCGCAGCCGGAGGGTCCGATAAGCGACGTGATGATGCCGGGTTTGATGGCCGCGCTCACGCTGATCAGCGCCTGGAATTTGCCGTACCAGAGACTGTAATCGCGAACGTCGATGCTGAGTTGTTGTTCCATGAAAAAGACGGTTAACCAAAATCCCCGTTGAGATAACGTCCGGTGATTTCCTTTTCGGGATTGGAGAAAAGCCTGCCCGTTTCTCCCCACTCCACGAGTTGAGAGTCGTTGATGAAAGCGACGTGATCCGCCATGCGCCGCGCCTGCTGGGTGAGATTGGTCACGAGAATGATGGTCATCTTCTCTTTCAAACGCATGAGAACCTCCTCGATCTTCATCGTCGTCACCGGGTCGATGGCGATGGAAAATTCATCGAGACAAAGCAATTCGGGGTCCAGCGACAGCGCGCGTGCCAGCGTGAGCCGCTGCTGCTGACCGCCGGAGAGGCGCGTGCCGAGCAGGTCCAGCCGGTCCTTCACTTCATCCCAGAGCACAGAGTCGCGCAGACACCGCTCGACGATAACATCGAGTTCGGCCTTGCTGCGAATCCCCATACGGCGCGGCGCATAGGCGACGTTATCGTAAACGCTCATCGGCAGGCCCACAGGCAGGGGAAAAACCATCCCGATGCGCCGGCGCAGGCCGTAGACATTTTTGATCCCGCGAACCTCCTCGCCCATCAGTCGCACTTCGCCCGTAACCCTGGCAGTCGTGATGAACTCGATCGTGCGGTTCACCGTCTTCAACAGCGTGGTCTTTCCCGAATTTGCGGGTCCCACGATGCCGAGCACGGTGTTTTTCGGGACGCTGAGGGTAATCTCATCGAGCGCCTTTTTTCTTCCGTAACTGACGGAAACATCTTTAAAGTCCAGGTGGGTGGAACTCATTGGTCAGAGGAAATGCCGGAGGGTTTACCAGCGCTTGCGGTTGCGAAGATAGACACGGAGGCCGGTGGCCACGCTGTTCACGATCAGCACGAGAGCCAGGAGGACCAGCGCACTGCCGAATTTCATGTTTTCCGCGACGTTGGGAATGTCCCGGCTGATCGTATTGAGGTGCATGGCCATGGCCATGAACGGGTCATTCAATCCGAAAGGCAGATACCGGTCGACGCCGGTGTCCCCCGTAAGTTTGACGTATCCGACTGCGCCCGTCAGCATGATGGGCGCCGTCTCCCCCGCGGCACGCGAGACGACGAGAATGATTCCGGTGAGGATACCTGCAATCGAATTGGGCAAAACGATCGTGCGGATGGTCTGCCAGCGTGAGGCGCCGAGATTCCAGCAAGCCTCGCGGAAGTTTCGCGGCACCGACGCCAGTGCCTCCCGGGTGCTCGTAATCAGAACGGGAAGTGTCATCACCGCCAGCGTCATCGCCGCCACCAGCATGCCTTTATGCATATGGAACGTAGCGACAAACGCTCCGATTCCGAACAGTCCGTGAACGATACTGGGCACGCCCGCCAGACTCGTCACCGCCACCATGATGGCGCGTGTCACTTTGTTGTCGGGGGCGTATTCATTGAGATAAATGCCGGCCAGAATACCAATCGGAGCGACAATTAAAAGACATACGAACGTCAAACAGAACGTTCCCACGAGCGGCCCCCAGATCCCGCCGGATGCGCCGCTCTTCCGGGTGTTTTCGGTCAAAAACTCCCATGTTACGGCGGAGTAGCCCTTTGAGAAGATAAGCCACAGGATCCACAGCATGGGAATGACGAGGGCGAGGGACATGCCCAGCAAAACCCAGCGGGCAACCACCACCTTTACCTCTTTTTTCTTTTCGATATATGACGGACTGAACGGATTCATGGAAATCACTGGCGCATTTTCGCTTTATTGCCGCGGATGAAGTAGTCCGCCGCCATATTGATTACAAAAGTGATCACAAGGAGAAGGACACCCAGCACAAAAAGGGAACGGTAAACCGGCCCGCCGTCTGTGGCGTCCCCCATGTCCTGCGCGATTCTTGCGGTAAGAGTACTGATGGGATCCACAAGAGAGTGCGGGATCTGGGTGGTATTGCCGGTGCACATCAGCACCGCCATGGTTTCACCCACCGCCCTTCCCACACCGAGCATACACGCGGCCAGCAGTCCTGTTTTGGCCGCGGGGAAAAGCACTCTCGATACCGTTTCCCATTTATTGGCTCCGAGCGCCAGCGCCGCCTCGCGGTAGGAATCGGGCACGGCGCGCAAAGCATCTTCGGAAATGGAGACGATCAGCGGAACGCTCATCAAAGCGAGGACGATGGCACCGTTGAGAAGGTTGTTCCCCATCACCGCTCCGGTGTATTTCTGAAGCAGAGGACCGATGATGGTAATCCCGATGAAACCCCAAACGATCGAAGGAATCGCCGCAAGGATTTCGATGGCGATCTTGAGCCAGTCCTTGGTTCTCTTTCCGGCAAATTCGCTGATATAAACCGCGGCCCCCAGACCGAGCGGCACGGCCATCACCATCGCCAGCAGGGCCACCGCGAAATTCCCAACAATCAATGCGAGAGCACCGTGCCGGACCACTCCATTGTCCGGATTGGCCTGCCAGTGTGTGCTGGTGAAGAATTCCACCCAATCGATATCCGGCATGATGGGTGCCGCCGTGGCGCACATGAACAGGAAAATGGCGGTGACGCAGATAATGGAACTCCAGCCGCTGAGCCAAATACAGGCTTCGATCACCTTTTCTCCTGCAAATCCGAAGGGAGAACGGTTACTGCGGGGCACTTGTTGCTTCATGCGTGGCGATTGGGGGAGAGAATCGATCCGGTGCGGCGGTTTTCGTCACCGCCGCACCGGTGAAAGGAGGCTTCGCTTACTTAAGCGAGACCGCGTGAGACTTGGTGAGGATCGCCTGGCCCTCGGGGGACAGAGCCCAGTCGATGAACTTCTTCACTTGAGGAGAGGGCTCGCCGGCGGTGTAGAGATACAGTTTCCGCGCGAGAGGATATTTGCCGCTCCGGGCGTCGTCATCGCTGGGAAGAATGGCGGGCTCGCCGGTCTTCTTCGAGATCGCCAGCCAGTGCACTTTGTCGTTCTTGAACGCCTGTCCATCATACGCGATGGATGTCGCGACCGTGGCGACGGTGTCGATTACCTGGTTGGAGCTCGACATTTCCGAAATGCCCTGGCGGTATTCCACTTTTTTGCCGGCAGCATCTTTGCCGCAGACCGCTTCCTGGAAGTACTCGCCGGTTCCGGAGCTGGCTTCACGGCCAAGAACCTTGATGTCCCCCGTCAGTCCGTTGGCATTGGCACCGAGCTGCTCCCATTTGGTAATCGTACCGCCCGCGGCGTAAATTTCCTTCAACTGCTCGATGGAAATCTCCTTCACCGGATTGCTCTTCGCGGTGAACACCGCAAGAGCGTCATAACCGATGTGAAACTCCTTGACGTCCTTGCCGGTTTCCTTTTTGAGAGCGTCTTTTTCCTCCTGTTTCATCGGCCGGCTGCAATTGGCAACGTCAAGGCGACCGGCGATCAACTCCTTGATCCCCTGACCGGAACCGCCCGCGGCCACACTCACTTTGGCGTCATCGTAGGCATCCGCCCATTCGTTCATGATCGGCTGGATCGTCGTGGAGCCGCCTGTTTTGATGGAAACCTTTCCGGAGGCATTGACTCCGCTGCCGCCTGCTTTGTCGCCGCCTGTCTCTTTATCATTTTTGCCGCATGAACTGAGCCCCAGGGCGATCACGGGGAGCAGGGAAAGAAATGCGTTTCGCTTCATTGTATTGCTGTTTTTTTGTGTGTTGCTGTTGCTGTCAGAGATAGGTGAATCTTGTGTACGAAACGCCTCTCAGTCCATTTTTGCAGTGTTGCATTTTCGTCACACGCTTATGTTACGAAATCGTCACCTGTCACAGTCCTTTCCTCTCCTCCTCCGAAGGCACCCA
>DATAIE010000122.1:0-3377 GCA_036262875.1 Verrucomicrobiales bacterium | reverse complement strand
TGGAGAGGTCGATACCGCGGAAGAAGGGGTCGGCCATGAGCGCCATGTCGGTGCCGTGATGCGCCACATAACCGGTGGCCTCTCGTTCGGGGAGGTCGCAGTTGATGCGGCGACCGTGAAAATTGAGGGCGTAGATTTTGTCACGGTACTCGCCCGGCCAGTTAAGACCCTGGTAAATCATGAGCCCGCAATGGGCGTGACCGCCGCCGAAATTGTTCGCCTTTCCGTCGCGCGATTCCGTCCAGCCCTTGCCGGTATCGAAGTGATAGTGGTCCGCATGCTGATCGATGAGAAAATAGGCGAGCGGATTCGGATCGAGTGTATGAGGCCGAGCAAAGTGGGCACCCGGAATGACGTGCCAGAGGTGACCGTTGACAGTATTGATGAAGAACAGTTCGCCCTCTGCATTCCAGTCCATGCCCCAGGGATTGGTGGTGCCGCTACACAGAGACTCGAAGACGCTGCTGTTAGGATTGAAGCGCCAGACGCCGCCGTTCACCGGCACGCGCTCCGAATCCGGCGTTCCGGGCACTCCCGCCATGGCGGGACCGGAGGCCCCGCAGCGTCCATAGAGCCAGCCGTCCGGTCCCCAGCGAAGACCGTTCGCGCAATTGTGATGATTTTCCGCGGGCATGGGAAAACCGTCGAGCACCGTCTCAGCAGGCCCGTCCGGGCGGTCATCTCCATTGGCATCCGGAATGAACACGACACGCGGCAACGCGATGGCCCAGATGCCGCGGCGCTTTTTATACACGCCGGTCTCCACGCTCATCAATCCCTGGAGGTCATCGGCAAATACGGTCGTCTTGTCCGCCTTTCCATCCTGGTCCGTATCTTCGAGCACAAGGATCCGGTCGCGGTAGCGGGTATCCAGTTTGATGGGGCGCTCAGCGTAGGTGTAGTTCTCCGCGATCCACATTCGCCCGCGCGTATCCCACGCCATGGCGATGGGATTCCGCACCACCGGCTCGGCAGCGAAGACATTCATCGTAAAACCCTCCGGCAACTGCACCTTCGCCGCCGCTTCCGCCGCCGGCATGGGATCACCGGGCGTCTTTTCCGAATTCTGAGGTTCGGGGAAATCAGCTCCCTGAACGACAATGGAGCCGGCGAGAACTGCGGCGGAGAAAAGGAGCCAGGCGGGAAATTGCATGCAGCCGCACCATAGCGACGGCCACGGGGCAAAGCAATATCCGCAGGTGTGCCTCCCCGGCCCCGTTACTTCTTTTTGGAAGCGATGAACGATTTGGTCAGGTCCAGGATTTCCTTCCGGATTTCCGGCGTATAGGGAATCTGGACACTGCCGCCGACGCGATAGGCGAGCTTGTGGATGGGATCGAATTTGGTGAATTCGCGTTCATCCTTCGGAATGTCCGCCGCACTTTTGTATTTGGAGAGAATCTCGTCAGTGCCGTAGGCTTCTTTGAGGGCTTTCCCGTAGGCCTTCTCCAGACTGCTTGCGAGCATGTCCTTATAACCAACCTTCCGCATGATGTGGACGCAGACGGCGAGCATGTCGCGGTGCACGGCCTGCACGCGGAAAACTTCGCGCTGCTGGTCGATCTCCGCCTCCCGTTCCTTGCTCAGCTTGTCCCATTCCTCGCCCTCTTTGAGCAGGTTCGCAGGGCCCACGCCGGCACCCTCGGAGCCGTCCGCCTGGGGCATAGGGGCCTTCTGGTCTTTTTCGTAGGCTTGAAGGAGCGTGTAGTATTTCTCCTCGAGCGTGAGCAGCTGAGGGAGCACCTCCGCGGCATCGAGTTCCTCGATAATGGTGAGGAGGAGCGTGTTGAAACTCTCTGGGTCGACGCCCTTGGGCTCCACGTCCTGCTCGTCTTTCGGGATGGAAGGGTCGTTTGGCTGGGGCTTGGGTTTGCGGAGAAGGTCCACACTCTCCAGTTTCGCGGCGAGCGCGGGCATGAGCTTCGCCCGGTTCTTCTTCATGAACGCCATGTTCTTCTCCGAGAAGTAGGCTTCCCCGTGCATGATGCTATGGAAGGCCGGGATGGGGGCGGGGAATTTAGACTCCGTGGCGTCGCAGACCTGGCTGTAGTCGCCCGGGAAACGCAGCAGGTTGTCGAGCTTGTCGGCCAGTTCCGGTTTTTCGGGAGCGGCGAAGGCGCTGCCGGTGAAGAGACAGGCGGCGGAGAACGTGAGGAGAAGCGTGCGAAGAGAGCGGGGTTTCATGGCGGGAGAGAGATACCATGCATTGACGGAAGTTCCTGCGGAAACTTCACGGGAAAATGTCAGGAATTTATAATCCGAAAGGAGTATATGCCTCCTGGGGCCGGGTTGCCGGGGAGGTTTCTTGCGTCCTGGCACATGAACGGCTACCGTGGCCGGGCATGAACGATTCACCGGACGGCTCCGCCGCGCCAGCCCTGCAGCGTACGCTGGGCGGCTGGCAGATTTTATTCTATGGGCTGGGGTCGATGCTGGGAGCGGGCATCTATGCGCTGGTGGGAAAAGCGGCCGGGATCATGGGGAATGCAGTGTGGGCGGGATTCGTGGCGGCCATGGTGGGAGCGCTGCTCACGGGGCTTTCGTATGCCAGCGCGGGGAGCCGCTATCCCAAGGCCGGCGGTGCCGCCTACATCACCGGCCGTGCCTTCGGCTGGCCGGTGCTGAGCACCGTGGTGGGGATCGCGGTCATGATGAGCGGCCTGACGAGCATGGCCACCGGCCTGCAGGCGATCGCCGCCAAGCTGACCGGACCGGCACCGGATATTCTGGTCAAACTGGTTGCGATCGTCCTCGCAGCCGCGCTGGGGCTGGTGATCTTCCGCGGCATTCGCGAGAGCATCCGGCTCAACACCCTCTGCACTGTCATCGAAGCCGGCGGCCTGATTTTCATCATCGCCGTGGGCTGCCGCTTTTGGGGAAGCGTGAACTACTTTGAAACGCCCCCGCCGGTGGAGGGCAGCACGGCGGGTGACGGATTGACGGTCGCACTGGTCATGCAGGGAGCCGTGCTCACCTTCTTTTCCTTTATCGGATTTGAGGACATCCTGAATGTGAGTGAAGAGGTGAAAAATCCCCGGCGGGATGTGCCCTTCGGCCTGGTGGGGGCGATGATCGCGGCGACGCTCATCTACGTGGCGGTGGCGGTAACGGCGGTGTCCGTGCTGGGCTGGGAGGGGCTTTCCAAAAGCCAGCATCCTCTCGATGACGTGGCAAAGGCGGCGGCGCCATGGTTCACGGGAATCGATAAAGTGTATTATTGTGTGACCATCTTCGCGATTGGGAATACAGCCCTGCTGAATTACATCATGGGATCGCGCCTGCTCTATGGCATGGGAATGCAGGGCCTGCTGCCGGCAACCTTGAGCCGCGTGCATCCGCGCCGCCACACTCCGCATGTAGCGATCCTCTGTCTCTTC
>DATAIE010000121.1:0-5645 GCA_036262875.1 Verrucomicrobiales bacterium | reverse complement strand
GATGGACTTGCGCTCCATCACTTTGCGGCCAGTGGCGAAATAGAAGCCGCGTCCCTCACTCGGCGGCGGGAACCTCCGCGATCCGGTAATACCTTGGACCGGTTTGCGGTTGAGGCCATGACGTCTTCGGAGCGCCATTGTCGATCCATTGCGTGCGGGAGGCTGCCGCGGTGACAGAAGGAACCGCCGCATTCCAGGACTGCATATCCGTTGAATACTGAATCTGGTAGGTCTTGCCCGGCACCGAACTCCACTCCAGCAGCATATCCCCCGCGGCCAGCGGTACCACCCGGGTGATTTCAAAAGGCGCGCCCGCCGGTGTCACAGGGGCCGTCGCCGTGCGCAGAATCACCACGGTGTACTGCGGAGCGGGTGCAGTCCCCCGGGTGGCGGAATAATATTCGAAGGACAGTTCCACCGTGGCACCCGGAGCCAGAGGAGCCGGGAGTTCCACGTAGGAGCCCTGAGCATCCTGTCCCGCCGCATTGTAGAGCTTCCAGCCCTCGGGCAAACCGCTGACGTATACCCGCAGTGCGGTCAGAGGCAGCGCATTGTTGTTGGTGATTTTCACCCGTTGCACGGTGAGCCCCGTCTGGCGGTCGAGCCCGGCACCGGCAATCACCTCAGCGGCAACATCCCGGGGACTGATGACACTGACGGCGGCCTGCGCCCGGTCGTCCTCCGCGGGACCGGTCAGCGGGATCGCGGAATCCGTTACCTGCAATGCCGCACGGACTGAATCGGTGCCGCCTGCGGTCTCGCGGGAGGCCTGGATTTTCAAGGTGAGGAGAGCCACTCCTCCCTCCGGCAGATCCAGCGTCCAGCGTCCCGTGGCGAGATCGAAGGCACCACGGGTCACACTGCCGGAGGCGAGCGTGACGTGTTCCGGAAGAGTCAGGGCGGTATCGAGGGTGAACCGGGTGGCATCACTGGGGCCGCGATTGAGCAGCGTGAACTCGAACACGTCCTGCGCCGGTTCACCCGCGATGACCGGACTGGTGAGCACCCGGGCGGTGACTGCCGGATCGACCGCGGGATTCACCGTTACTTGGAACCGGGAACTGATCTTTGCCCCGTAGCGGTCGGTGGCGTCCACCGTGATGAACCCGGTGCCCGTCAGGTTTCTGGTGAAGGCAAGAGTCAGCGTCGCGGACTCTCCCTCTCCACTCAGCATGGCGGTGATGAGACCCGGGGCTGTATTTGAGCTGACTGTGAAAACAAGCCCCGCGGGACCTTCCTCCGCGTCATCCATGAACGCTCCCGGCCGCAGCACCTGAGCCTGGGCATCCTCCAGCACAGTCAGTGCCGGGAAGCCGGTGCCCGCCGGCCCGGTGAGATAAGGCGCCGTGTTCAGAATTTCGTAAGCCCCGGCATCGATAAGAGTTGAATTTTCAGGAAATACACGCGGTGCCGCGCGCTGATCCCACCAGTTGCTTTCCGCAAAGTTTTCCGGCGTCAGGGCCGACGCTTCGCCCGCGTTGATCGCCGGGCTGCGCTGCTGTCTCGTGATGCTGATCAGCGCATGCGTCAGGGTGACGTTGCCGTTCATAGCGAGCGGTCCGAGCATGGCGTCGAGCGGCGTCGCCAGAGTGCCGGTGCGATCAGCGCTGAAGCCGGTCGAGCCGTCCACGACACCGATGACGTTGCCGCCGAGTGACGTAAAACCGCCGAAGACATCACTGGCGCTGCCATTGTCATAACGGTTGCCGGCGATGATCGTATTCTGCACGCGCAACACCTGAGTCTGGCCGGTTGCCGGATGAATCCCCACCCCCGCTCCGCCATCGGTGGAGGCACCGGTGAACTTCCCGGTGTTATCCGTGACCGTGCAATTCAACAGGGTGAGGGTGCCCCGTTTGAAAGCCACTCCGGCGGACGTGTCGTTGAGTGAACGGTTTCCGCTGATGGTGCAATTCACCATTTTCGCAGTCCCAAAACCGGCGGCGTCTCCCATTTGGAAACCGCCGTAAGCGCACCCGCTGAGCGTCACGGACCTCATCGTCAAATCACCGGAGCTCATCACCACGCCCGTGCCGCCCTGATCGCTGATGTTCATGTCCCGCATCAGCACCGGGGCAGCGGACGTCACGAGGACCCCGATCGCCGGATTTGGAAACGCCGCCGTCCGGACGATGTCAAAATTGTCGAGCACCGTGCGTGTGCCCTCCGGGACATCGGTGCCACCGGAGATCTGGAGCAGAGCCTCCTGAGAGTTCAGTTGCAGGGTCAAACGGCCCGGTGCCTGCGGACCGTGCAGCACCACGGGATGCAGGATTTGCGTTCGCTCGAGAGGAATGGCCTGTGGAATGGATTGAAACGGCACCCCGCCGCTGTCGCTGAAGAGAATCTCTGCGGCGGCCCGCCCCCGGGCAGCAACCAAAAGAGGATTGCCCGCGTTGGCCAGTGCCTGAGCCAGACTGCCCTCGCCGGAGGCGTTTTTATTGATGACCGTATAGTCGTTCGCAGGAATAGTTAGAGTGACCAGCGGGCCAAAAGTTGCATTTTCAGTAAAATCCGCCGGCTCAGCGGATGAAAACAGCAGCAGTTCCGTCTCGGCATCCTCGGCATGGATATCATCCGGCGTATGGAAGGTGAGCACCACCTGCGGCACGCCCGGCTGCAGCGTCAGCGACCACTTGCCAGGCTGACCGGGAACCGGTGTGACCATGCTTGCCGGCCCCGCCGTGACTTCATCCAGCCCCGCCAAAGAGCCTGCCTGCCGGGTAATCTCAAAAACCTGTGTATGCGTAAGGCCGGTGACATTGATCTGCACCTGGGCATCCTGTCCGCCTTCCGTCAGTGTGGCCGCCTTTTGCACCTGCAACACCGGCCGGGGAGGACCATCGTTGAAAACTGCGACGACATTGCCCTCAAAGAAAGAAACGACGTCTGGATCACCGTCATCGTCGATATCCCCGGTCAGCAGCTTGTAGGCACCGTCATTGCCGATGGCCTGCGTGGTAATACTGACTAACTGGCTGAAGGAGCCGCTCCCATCGTTGAGGGCGAACTGCAGCGAAGCATCGCTCGCCTGCCGCGCCACGAAGATGTCCAGATCGCCGTCTCCGTCGACATCCGCCGTGCCGAGCCCGTCGAAGTCGCCGCCCTGGACGTGAAAAAGCCGGGTGCCGCCCCGTGTGCCCAGCAGCTTGTCTCCCCGGCCCAGTTCGAGATAAAGATCCGGGCCGTCGATATCACTGCTCAAGGAGGACTGGATGGTCAGCATGTCGTTGATCTCATCTCCATTCACGTCCGCAACGTGAACATATCGCACAGAGGAGCCGGACACCGGCACGGTGACCACGTTAGTGAAAGACGCTGGCCCGTTGTTCCAGCCGATGACGGTGCTTCCGGAATCCTGCATGAAGATCAGCTCCGCAAGGCCGTCTCCATCGACATCCGCCGAATACATTCCGTCCGTCCGAAAACCGGGAGGGAGAGGTGTCGTGCCGGCGGGGGCGAATACCCCGCTTCCGTTATTGATGAACAGCCGCGCCGTTTGCTCGTTTCCCTGAATGGTTGCCGCATCGATGTCGCCGTCGCCATCGAAATCGCCCACGGTGAAGTAGCGCAGATTATTCGCGAGGGTGGCCGTCATGATCTTCACCTGGGCGTCCAGTCCGCCTCCGGCTTTCACCGGATAATAAAACAAGCCGCTGCCTTCCTCGCCGGTCACGATGTCGAGCCGGCCGTCGCGGTTCATATCCGCCGCTGTCGGAGAGTAGACTTTGGCCCCCTCCAAAACCCGTTGCGGCGTGCCAAAAGTCCGGTTGCCGGTCATGGGAACCCAATAGGTTCCGGTCTGCCCCATCCCTGGCGTCCATCCAACATAAACGACGTCCAGTAATCCGTCGCCGTTCACGTCGAGTTGAGCACCGCCATAGTAGCGGCTGTCGAGCACCGGCCCCGTCAACGGGGCGGACCAGCGCGTTTCCGCGATAAACACGGTGGCTTTCGCTTCGACGGCCCCGAACCGGTTCTCCGCCCTGAGTGTGTAAGTCGTCTCGCTGTTCGCTGTCACGGTTGCCGAGCTGACGCCGGGAGTCACCGTCACACCGGGGGAAATTGTAACGCTGGAAGCGTTTTCGACATCCCAGGCCAGCGTCGATTGACCGGCGGCAGACAGCGTATTGGGCGTCGCGGTGAAGCTGTTGATGCGCGGCAGGGCGTCCTGAACGTTCTCGTACCAGATGACGGGTTCAAACTGGTTGCCAGTGGCACGGGCAATGTCTGCGTTCCCGTCTCCATCCACGTCGCCGATAACCGTCGAGACGGCGCTGAAGGTTTGCAGCGGAGAACTGAGAACCCGGCGGAACACCCAATTGCCGCGACCGTCGTTTTCGTGAACATACATCACGCCGTTTTCCCCGGAATAGATCAGGTCAATGTCGCCGTCCTTATCCACGTCCGCCAGCAGGGGCACAACGTAACCCCTTTCCACCGGCAGAGGAGTCGGCTGCCGGGTATAGACCCCGCTGCCGTTGTTGAGGTAGGTATAAAGTATTCCCGCCGAGGTAAGGGCTGAAGTCTGCCGCGACACGACAACAAAATCGTCATCGCCGTCACCATCGAGATCCGCGGACGCAATCGCCCTCGGGTATTGCGGGCTGGCATCGACAGTCCGGCTCACAAAGGCCGGGTTTGATCCGCCCTGATTTACGAGCAACCTTACCTGAGCCGTGGACGGCAACGTTACAAGAATATCGGGACGACCATCGCCGTCGGTTTCCGTCACCGTCAGACTGGAAGGCTCAGACCCGGAGGTAATGGTCAGAAGGACGACCTCTGCGCCAAACGATCCATTCCCGTTGTTCCGCCGCCACCCTATCTTCGATTGGCTTAAATAAATGAGATCGTCCCGCCCATCGCCATCGACATCGGCAACGTCCATGGCGGCGCTTACAGAAAGTCCGTTGAGGTTCGCAGTGCGGGTAAAAGCGCCGCCCCCATCGTTCCGAAAAACGGCGATTCCGCTTTCAGTTGCCACCGCGAGATCCGGCCGGCCGTCATCATTCAGGTTAAGCACCTTCATCTTCCTGGGCTCGAAGCTCGAATCGAGCACAGTCCGCGGCCCAAACGAGCCATGTCCGTCGTTGATACGAATCTCAAACGTGTCAGCGGACAGGGATTCCGTTCCGTAAAACATTTCCGGAGCGCCGTCTCCAGTCACATCCAGAAGGCCCAGGAGTGTCTCCATGCCGTGCCCGACAGGCAGCAGAACTTGTTGCTTGAAGAACCGTTCACGGCGGGTCAACGCCGCCCGGAGGTCGAATCCGGTATCACTGCTGTCTGGGGCGTCCTGATGCAGTGAAACCGCGATGACGTTGGTTCCCTGTTTTAACAGGGTGGGATCCAAAGCCTTTTGAAACAGGAGCCATTCGTCATTGTTAGAGACCCCGGCGGAGGCCCTCGTCGTATTCCCGACAGTCCCCGCAGGCATGTTAGAGCGCTCGACAAGATTTCCGTTGAGGTAGATCATCGCTCCGTCGTCGCGGGAGAATTCGAGCATCAGTGTGTCCGCATCGGGAGGCACCGTCCCATCCCACGTGAATTCCCGGCGAAGATAAGCGGTAATGTTTTTGTTGGAAGGCACGCCCCCAAAGAGCATCACCGTTGTTTCACCATCTCCGCCGTAGCCGAGCCGC
>DATAIE010000120.1:0-1749 GCA_036262875.1 Verrucomicrobiales bacterium | reverse complement strand
CGGCCCCATTGGTCGCGCAGACTGACCTCCGTAAGCGGACGGTTTGCGGCTGCCTGGAGCGGCATCGCGGAAACGATTTCCGCTCCCGAGATTTCCTCGCGGAGTATCAACGGTTCGCCGGCACGTCCGCGGGCGTGGAGGCGCAGCGGGACGTTTTGCCTTGGTGCGATGGTCCCCGAGAAAGTCGAACGCAGGCGGCTGTCGAGCGCCTGATCGCTCGTCTTCCAAACGCGGTCTCCCGGTTTGATTCCGTCGAAATCGATTTTGCCGCGCTGGAAACTCAGGCGGGCACCGGACATTTCGAACACACGGCCACCCTGCTCATGCTCTGTATCCCCGCCGGTGTCGAACACGACGCCGTCGCCAGGCTTCAGCCATGCACCGGCTCGATCAAGTTCCACCCAGTCGCGCCCCACCGTCTTCACCCGCCCCGCAAAGGCACCGCGCTTTTTTCCGAATCTCGCGCCGACGAGGCGCTGGTGATCGACACCGTGCATCCAGCCGGTGAAGAGCCCGCGGCTGAAGGTCATTTCGAGTTCGTAGCGATCCTCCGGCGTCACGGAGCCTGCGTGTGCAGAAAGGGCAGCATCAATGGCTTTGCGATATACTTTAGTGACGGCGGCTACATACTCGGCGGACTTTAGTCGACCTTCTATTTTGAAACTGGCTACGCCCAGTTCGATGAGGCGAGGTATCTCCTCCACCGCCGCGAGGTCCTGCGGGCTGAGCAGATACCGCCGGTCGCCCAGATCGCGCAGTTCGCCATCCACGAGCAGTTGATAGGGCATGCGGCAGGCCTGCGCGCATTCGCCGCGGTTTGCACTGCGCTGTCCGAGGCTTTCGCTGGTCAGACACTGGCCGGAGTAGGCCACGCAAAGGGCCCCGTGCACAAAAACCTCCAGCGGCACCGGCTGCCCGCGAAAGCGCTCCAGCTCCCGCAAACTCAACTCCCGCGCCAGCACCGCCTGATCCAGACCGAGACGGTTCACCACATTCAATCCCTCCGGCGAAGTGATGGTCATTTGCGTACTGGCGTGCAATTCCAGATTCGGAGCCACCATCCGTGACAGCCATGCGAGACCGATGTCCTGCACGATGATGGCGTCCACGCCCGCGGCTTCGAGTTTCTTCAACTGGCTTTCAGCGTCCGCCAGTTCGCCGGTGAAGACGAGGGTATTCATCGCGACGAAACCGCGCACTCCATTCGCATGGAGAAACTTCATGAGATCCGGAAGGGCCTCCTCCGTGAAGTTGTCCGCCCGGAGCCGGGCATTGAATCGCGGCATGCCAAAATAGATGGCGTCTGCACCGTTGGCCACCGCCGCACGGGCACACTCCATGTTCCCCGCAGGAGCGAGGAGTTCAGGGCGTCGGACGGGAGCGTGGCTGGACATCGGGTATTCATGCCCCGGTGCCGGAGCCGGGGCAAGGCGGGCTTCGAGAATTACGCCGTCCGCCGGTTGGCGGATTCCGGCCTGTCCTGCGATACGATTTACCGGACGTTGACAATTTTCCCCGTTCCGCTCATACGGCGCTTACAAATCGATGCCGGAATACGTCACCGGTTATCTCTCCCGCCTCATGAAACTCCGTCTTCTCCTTGCCGCTCTCACTCTTTTCATCCCGGCTCTCCACGGTGCCGATGCCAAAACGCTGAAAGTGTTTATCCTTTCCGGGCAGTCCAATATGGAGGGCAAAGCCAAGATGTCCCTCCTGGAGTATCAGGTGAAGCAGCCCGCCACCGCCCCG
>DATAIE010000119.1:0-13753 GCA_036262875.1 Verrucomicrobiales bacterium | reverse complement strand
CGGAGAGGTTGGGAAGTCCCGGTGTTCCGGCTCCACGATAGCCCCCGAAAACCGGGTCATACGGAGCGCCGACAGAGGGCGTCACTTTTTGGGTGCTGTAGGCAACGTCAAAACCAGGGCTGCCTCCAGGGTAGACTCCACCGTACCACTCCGTAGCGGCAACGGCCATGAGGTTGCCGGCCTTCGGTTTCCGGCCAAAGTTGTCCGGCACCATCTCGGTGGGCATCACAGTCCGCAGGTCCACCGTGGAATAGGTGCGGCCCTTGCCCGTTTTACCCACCTGAGAGAATCCGACCTGATCCGCGATGTTCGCAGCGGGAGCGATCGGCGTATCGATGATCCCGTCATTGTTCGTATCGATATCGGCAGGGGCCGTGGCCGAGAGGTTTTGCACCAGGTAGAGCGTAAAACCGTTTTTGAATCCGATATCACCCTCACTCATCCCCGTGGCCGCCGGGATGGCGGGAATCGTGCCGTCCGCCGGGATGGCATCATGCGACTCCGGATCGCCGAAACCGGATTGGGGCGAGGCCAGATCGAGGAAGGAATTGTAGGTCGCTGTAAAATCGTTCCCGATCAGCAGCAGCCCGTTGGTCCCCGTCGCCATGCTGGAAAGGTCCCATTTTTCAATCACGGTTCCAACCTCATCATTCGGAGTGCTGGGATTGTCGTAGCTGTCCACCATGACCAGCCAGTAGCCGTTCAGACTGCGCGCAGTGGGTACAAAACCATTTGCGGCGGTGCCGGTGTTGATGATCTCAATGTACTGGAAGCGGTCGTTGTCGCCTACCGGATTGAGACCCACTTCATTGATGCGGAAGCTGGTGGCTCCCAGCGTGGAGGCAAGATTGGCGCGACCCGGAGTGACTTCACCGAGCATTCCGCCAGGGCCAAAAATACGGGTCGGAGACTCGTAAGTAATCGTCGTCGGAGTGGTGCCGTGGAGTTTGCCGCCATACCATGAACCGGCGGAATTCGGCGTGTCGTTGCCCAATTGCCGGGCAAAGGTATCCGGATCGCGGTCCCCCAGAGCGCTCGAAGCCCACGCGATATTAATCACCGCCCCCCCGTTTGGTGAGGTGATAACGTATGGATTCGCAATCAGATCATTGTTATCCTTGCCCCGGTCGCGGGTCCCAATGCTGTCTACAAGAGTCGTCCAGGGCTGCGTTGTGAATTGAGCATTGGCCGGTGTCCCCGGTCCCCAATCGACAAGCTGATTATTGTCAACGTCCACGTCCGCCCCTTTTACAAGAAGGGGGCTTGCACCCGAAACCAGCAGAATGGTCAACCCATCGTTGGACCCGATATCCGAATCTCCCAAACCTGCGGGATCGCCTACTGCGGTCGCCGGATCAATGAAACCGGACCATGGACCTCCGCGGGGATTGGCGGTGTAACCGTTACCAAGAAGCAGCAATCCATTGCTGCCGGTGGACAAATCATTGAGACTGAGAACCTCCCGAATTTCCCCGATATTTTTTGCGGTGCCGTCATCCGCATCCACTCTGTCATTGTTGATAATGACAATGGATAGTCCCGTCAGCGGCTCCGCTATATTGTTAATGCTCTTGAGCTCGATGAACTCGAAATTACCATCCGGGCCAGGCACGTTGAGATTAACCTCGTTCAAGCGAATATCGGTGGGCGCAGCAGTAGAGGTAAGCGCTGCCGCGAACACACCGGCGAAGGTGAGACGGAGTTTTTTCATTGCGGGAAAACCGGAGGGGGGAGGAGGGATTACGGGCGTAAGATTACGCATGTGAGGATTAAGGCTCAAGGAAGGGGGCGCGGAAGATGTCGAGAATGTCACATTTGGCCAACCCTAATTTTCAAAAGTCGCGGGGGTTGCACGGCGGCGGCAAACCGGAAAGGAGGCACGGAGGAGCCACCTTTTCGCGTAGAAAATAGGTCCCCGCGCGCCTCCGGAATCAGCGACCATGCAGAGGAATATGTGGTTTCGATTGTTGTTCAGCCTCACGGTATTGGCCGGCTTTTTGCGGGCGGTGGAAAGACCGCATGTGCTTTGGATTACCAGTGAAGACAACGGCCCCCAGATGGGATGCTACGGAGACAGCTACGCGACAACGCCGAATCTGGATCGCCTCGCGGCGCATGGCATGCGTTACAATAATGTCTGGTCGGTGGCTCCCGTGTGCGCTCCGGCGAGGACGACGATCATCACGGGGCTCTATCCCTCCTCCTCCGGCGGGCTGCACATGCGGAGCGAGGTGCGGCTGCCGGAAAATATGCATTTGTTTCCGCAGTTCCTGAGGGAAGCCGGCTACTACTGCACGAACCGGGAGAAGGAGGACTATAATCTGGAGAGCACCGGCCAGGTCTGGGACGAGTCCTCCGCGAAGGCACACTGGAGCTACCGGAAGGCGGACCAGCCGTTTTTTGCCGTCTTCAACCTAACGGACACTCACGAAAGCCAGATCCGCAAACGGCCCCACAACGCGGTGCACGATCCGGGGAAAGCACCACTGCCGCCCTACTGGCCGGATACCGCGGAAGTCCGGCAGGACTGGGCGCAATACTATGATAAAATGACCGCCATGGACGCAAAGGCAGGCAAGCTGCTGGAGGAACTCGACAAGGCTGGCCTGACTGCGGACACCATTATTTTCTACTGCGGCGACCACGGTCCCGGGATGCCGCGGTGCAAGCGCACCGCCAGCAACTCGGGACTGCGCGTGCCGCTCATCGTCAGCTTTCCGGACAAGTGGAAACACCTCGCTCCTCCGGGCTATGCGGCGGGCCGCGCCAGCGACCGGCTGGTCAGCTTTGTGGACTTCGCTCCGACCATGCTCAGTCTGGCGGGACTGCCGGTGCCGGCATGGATGCAGGGCCGGGCATTTGCCGGTCCCTCCGCGGGGCCGGACCCTGACTTCCTCTACGGCATGCGGGACCGCATGGATGAACGCTACGATCCGGTGCGATCCGTGCGGGATCAGCGCTACGTCTACGTCCGGAATTATTTTTGCCACCGCCCGGGAGGGCAGAACAACGCCTACATGTTCGAGACGCCTTCGACGGGCGTGTGGTACCGCCTGTTTACGGAAGGAAAGCTGAATGAAGCGCAGTCCGCCTTCTGGCGTCCGCATCCGCCGGAGGAATTGTACGATTTGTCCACGGACCCGTTCGAAATCCGCAACCTTGCCGGCGACCCCGCGCATCGTGAAGCGCTGGAGCGGCTGCGCGCCGCGCACGTGGCACATGAACGCGCGGTGCGGGACGTATGCCTGCTGCCGGAGGCGGAAATGCTCCGCCGCTCCGGCTCCGGCGCTCCCTACACGGTGGGACACGACGACAGCCGGTTCCCCCTGGAGGCGATCCTGCGCACCGCCCAGCGGGCCTCCTCAGACCGGCCCGGAGATGTCCGGGAACTTCGCGATGCCCTCAAGGCCGCCGATCCCGCGATCCGGTGGTGGGCGGTGATGGGCCACCTCATGCACGGTCGCGAAGCGGTGACCGCCGCCGCCGAGCGGCTGGCGGCACGGCTCAAGGACGAAAACCCCTCCGTCCGCATCGCCGCCGCCGAAGTGATCGCCAAACACGGAAAGGAATCCGATTTTCCGGCGGCCATGGAATTGCTGCTTACGGCAGCGGATGTGCGCCAGACCGACTACTACGACGCCGTGCGCGCGCTCAACGCCCTCGATGATCTGCGCGAAAAACTCTCTCCCGCTCAAAAGGAACGCCTTGCCGCCCTTCCGAAAACCCGTGCAGGGCAAAGCCGGCGCACGTCGGACTATGCCCAGCGTTTGCTGGAGCACATCGCCGGAAAGTAAATCAGAGGCCGACGGCGATTGTCTTGCGGCCGGTGTAATAACTGGAACAGCCGTTATGCTCAAGACGCTCGATCATTTCGTGATCGTGCTCGTGTTCATGCTCCAGCTTTTCCAGTTTTTCGTGTTCCTCGCGCAGGACGTATTCGAGGCCATCCACGCGCTTTTTGAGGCGTTCCACTTCTGACAACAACGCTTTGATGAGAGGATGTTCCGCAATAGTGGGGTCCATGAGATGCCCGTGTGGTTGCTGGGCAACTCACCATCCTCAGGATTGATAAAAGAGCAAGTGCCGGTGCCGTCACAGATGGATGGTTGAAGCCCAGGGGAATTACTGATGATTAGGATAAAATGAACAACGAAGGAAAATTTCTGTCCGGACCCTTGTGGCCAGGAAGCATTTCGCAGCCGCTTTTCGCATCCCCTGCATGAAAGCCATGCGCGGACTTCCCTGCCTCCCCAGAGACGGTGTCCGCTGAAAGCAGGGATCGGATTCAGCGCCGTCCCGGGAATTTCCCACCGATTTGCGGAATCCCAAATTCCCTTTGACCGCTCCTTTTAATGGGCGGAGTCTCCGCGCTCCTTTTCCCGGGCGGTCCGGGACATTTGATTGTCTCTCATGACTCTGCATACCATCTCCGTTCTCGTCGAAAATAAGTTTGGCGTGCTGGCCCGCGTGGCCGGCATGTTCAGCGGTCGCGGCTATAATATTCACACGCTGAATGTCGGCCCCAGCCACGATCCCGGCGTCAGCCGCATGACTCTCGTGGTCCGTGAGAAGGAGAATGTTCTCAATCAAATCATCAAGCAGCTCGACAAGCTGATCGACGTCATCCAGGTGATCGATTTTCGCGAAGGGGACTACGTGAACCGCGAGCTGGTGCTCCTCCAGGTGAAGGTGGACGGACAGACGCGCCCGGAAGTGATCGAGCTGTGCCAGATTTTCCGCGCCAAGATCATCGATGTTGGCCGCAATGTCGTCACGATCGAGATTACCGGCGACGGTGGCAAGATCAGCAAGTTCGTTGCCCTGATGGAGAATTTTGGAATTCTCGATCTCACCCGCACCGGGCGCATCGCCCTGCCCCGGGTGGACAATGCGCCCGCCGAAGTGGCCTCCTGATTCCCCCTCCCCTCTTTCCCCCAGACATCCCAAAAACACCACGAAAATGCCAGTTAAGATCTACACCGACAAAGACGCTGACCTCGGAGCCCTCAAAGGCAAGACCTGCGCCGTCATCGGCTTTGGCTCCCAGGGCCACGCCCACGCGCTGAACCTCAAGGAAAGCGGCGTCAAGGTCATCATCGGCCTCTACTCCACCAGCAAGTCCATCCCTGTCGCCAAAGAAAACGGTTTTGAAGTCGTGGACACAGCGGAGGCCGTGAAGAAGGCGGACGTCATTTTCGTAGCGGTGCCGGATACCAAGATCCCAGCAGTGTATGAGAAAGACATCGCCCCCAATCTGGTGAAGGGCAAAACGCTCCTCTTCAGCCACGGATTCGCCGTTCATTACAAGACCATCGTTCCTCCGGCGAATGTGGACGTGATCCTCGTGGCACCCAAGGGACCGGGCCACATTGTGCGCCGCCAGTTCACCGAAGGCAAAGGCGTGCCCAGCCTGATCGCCATCTATCAAAACCCCAGCAAGCAGGCGAAGAAGATCGCCCTCGCATGGGCGAAGGGCATCGGCGGCACCCGTGCCGGCGTGCTGGAAACGACCTTCAAGGAGGAGACCGAAACGGACCTTTTTGGCGAGCAGACCGTGCTCTGCGGCGGCACCAGCGCGCTGGTGCAGGCGGGATTCGAAGTGCTCGTCGAGGCCGGCTACTCACCGGAGATGGCCTACTTCGAGTGCCTGCACGAGTTGAAGCTCATCGTGGACCTCATGAACGAAGCAGGCATCGCCGGGATGCGCTTCTCGATTTCTGAAACCGCTAAATGGGGAGACGTGAGCGTCGGTCCAAAGATCATCGACGCCGGCGTGAAGAAGCGGATGAAGGCGGCTCTCAAGGAAATCCAGAACGGCAAGTTCGCGAAGGAGTGGGTGGCCGAATACAAAGGCGGCTACAAGAAGTATCAGAAGCTCCTCAAGGACGGAGAAAAGCACCCGATCGAAAAGACCGGAGCCAAGCTCCGCAGTCTGATGCCGTGGATCAAGAAGCGCGACATCAAGGGAGCCCAGGCCAGCTACAAGTGAGCGGGCGCTGAGAAAGCAAACCCATCAAGACAAAGGCCGGACATCACTGTCCGGCCTTTTTCGTGAACCCCGGCTATTTCGGAGAAGCCACGGTGAACTCAATGTTATTGAGGAGCATCAACTGCTCCCGGAACCGGCGGAGTTCGGAGCCGAGCGCTTCACCAAAACTCTCCGCCGTGGCGGTGAGGCCGGTGCGCAGAGCAAACGAGTAGATGAGTTCGGAGCGGCGGTAGTAATCGTCTGAGTCCGTGATCCTCTCCCGGGTGAGCAATGCGAGATCGATCAGTTTGGCGGGGGGTATCTTATTGACCGGGATTTTTGTTTCCGCCCCCTGGCCTGGGCTGAAGGTAAGGCTGGTGCCATTGGCGGAAACCGAGGCACTCAGGACACCGGCGGGCAGTTCCAGCGAACTCTGCACCGGCTGGCGGGAAAGGTCTTTCGTAAGCTGATCGAGAAATTCCTCCGCCTTGCGCCATGCAGCTAGATGAGCCTCCCGCACCTTTACCGCCTCCGGCGTATTCACCGGCAGTCCTTTCAGTTTCGTGGCGGCATCGCCAAAGCGATAGCTTTCTCCAAGGACGGCGGCGGCGGTATTCGTGTCGCGGATGAGTTTGATCTCACCGTTCACCTTCAGGAAATGATTGCCTTCGCTGCTGGCCGCCAACTCGTCTTTGCGCGCCGTGACACGGACGGCAAAGGCCTCGACCTCAGCCATCGTTTTATCTTTGGGCGGGCCGGGCTGGGTGAGTCTGGCAGCCTCTCCACGGGCTCTGGTGAGGGCAGCATCGGCGGCATCAGCGGTCATTTTGCTGACGTCGGGAAACTGCAGGCCCGCGATGGTCGCCGCGTCGGAAAGATAGCCCTGAGCGAGCCTTTTACAGGCGCGGATCCAATCCGCAGGGACCGCCGCGGCGTCAAAGGCCCGGAGGAATTCAGCGGCTGCGGGCGCGTCACCGCCGTACCAGTTCTTCAACCCGGCCGCCAGCAGGCCGATCGCCCGCATCGAGTCCGCCGGTAGATCGGCGATGTGTTTCGTCTGAACGATGCCCTCCGCATTGAGCCAACGCGACGTGTCCTTGAAAAAGTGCGCCAGTTCGGCGGCCTCCGGTTTGGCCGAGTAAAGATCCTCCGTCGCCATCACCGCATAACTGGCCCGTGCATCGGCGAGATCCCCGATGAACAAAGAACAAAGGCCGGAGTTGAAGCGGGCCCAGTTCCGGGTGGGCTGCAAAGTGGCGGGGTTGGCGCCTATCTCACCGAAAAACTGACGGGCTTTACCAAAATCGCCTGCGAGCATGGAATCGCGGGCGGCGTGAAACTTGGAGGAAGTATTGCTGTCCGACCCCGCCGTCTCTTCCAACTCCGTAATGAGTGAGCCTCCTCCGCCTGTGGCCGGACGCGGCGGTTCCTTGCGATTGAACGACCAAATCAGCCCTCCCGCCGCCACCGCGACAGCCGCCGCCGCACCCGTCCATTGCCACGCTCCCATGGCCCGCCGGCGGCGTCCTGGCCAGGGCTTGCCCTTGCCTCCGCGGCGCAGACGGCGCTGCGCATACCTCAGGTGATCGAGAAACTCATCGTAGCTGTCATAGCGGTCCGCCGGCTTGATAGCCAGGGCCCGCTCCACCAGGGCGCAGGTTTCCTCCGAAAGCTTGTGCACTGCGGGCTTCAGGTGAATCGGCTTCGACTTCAGTTCCTTCAGTTCTTCAAGCGAACCGGTGTCTTTCGTGCAGGGAGGGTTGCCCGTCAGCACATGGAAGAGCGTGGCGCCAAGACTGTAGATGTCACTGCGAAAGTCCTCCGGCTCGTGGCGGAGAGTTTCCAGCGGCACATAGTAGGGAGTCGCCCATATCTCTCCGCTGCCATCGGAATCCCGCGCAAAGATGGCGAGCCCGAAATCCACGATCTTTGGTGTGCCGTCCTCGGCGAAGAGAATGTTGCCCGGCTTGATATCGCGGTGAATGAGGCCCGCGTCTTTCGCAGCCTTCAAGCCCTGCACGGCATGGATCGTCATTTCCAGCGCCTCGCCCTCTTTCATCTTCCCGTGGTCGCGAAGGAACCCTTCCAGGCTGCCTCCGGACACCAGTTCCATAGCAATATAAAAATGCCCCTGGTCGCGGCCGGCGGTGAAAACACGCACCACATTCGGATGGGAAATCTGCGCCGTGATTTCAGCCTCCTTCTCAAACTGCCGGGCGCGCTTCTGATCCTGACTGCATGCTTTGTTGAGAATCTTCAGCGCCACCTGCCGGTCCAGAGAGGTATCCCGCGCGGAAAACACCCGGCTCATTCCCCCGGTCCCGATCTGATCGGTGATGACGAAATGATTGAATGTCGTGCGTGCCCTGAACGCCGTTTCGCAGGAGGGACACGTCACCCTGGTGAACGGCTCGTGCGCCGTCACGTCCGCCAGCTTCCCGCAATCGGGGCAGGCGTCCACGACTTGCTGCGGGCGGTGCGGATTCATGAATCCTGCACCCTAGGCGACGAGTCTCCGCTGTGCAACACCCGGGAAACTGCAAGGCCCGGCACTAACGCTGCACCGTTCCACCGGACCGGAGCAGGTCGCCGCTGGAAACGTCCACCGCTTCCCGGGAGTAATTTTCGCTGTAAGAACTGCTGGCCGTGGATTCGCTGGCCCACTGTTTGGAGCCATTCGTTCCGACCATTTCCACGGCGTCGATTTCAGGCCAGCTATCGACCCGGTTGGTGTCGACGTACACTTTGATTTGCCGGCTGGTAGTACCCGGCGGCACGGGAATGGAGGACTCGATGATTTCGCTGTCGCTGCGCGCCGTCGCCGTTCCCTGCCAAAGAACTTTTTCCTTACCGTCCGGCATGACAGCAGCGACTTTGGAAACCGCGCCAGGCGCATTGGTCTCGTGGATGTTGATTTCCTTGATTTCGACGGCGTCTTTATAGCCCAGCTGGAGCCATTGCTCGCCGCTCTTCGTCTGTTTGGGAGCCCACGCGGTGGGAATGTCTCCGGCGGACTGGGTGTCGGGGGCACCGGTCGCCTGAGAGTGGTCCCAGTGAACCTTGCCGTTTTCGCCGCGGGGAGCCCGGCCAGTGATCTCAAGACCCTCCCCGATGTCCAGCACGTCTGTCGATTCTCCGGACTGAATTTCGCCGCCCGGCCCGGCAGGGATAAAGGAAGTCGAAAGCTGGGGATCCAGCGCGCCTCCGGTCACGGGAGACATCGTGCCGGGGAGGTTTGTCTGCCTGGTGCCGTTCGCTCTGGCGGAGGCGACCACGGGCGAGCCGGCACCTTCGTGTTTCTCCTTCGTGAGGCGGGTCACTTCCCCCTGAAGACGGCGCACTTCCCTGGAAACGGCTACCGCTCCCGATGCTCCACGCAGAGATTCGTTCTCAGCCTGGAGTTTCAGCACCTGCTGGTGCTGAATGTAAGCAGGCGCACCGATGGCCACGATGGCGGCGGCGCTGGTGAAGGCGATTTTTTGCTTGGCAGTCATGGCGAGAAGTTTGGTGAAAATGGAGGTGGAACCCGCAGTGGCCGCATTCGCGCCCACGAGAGAGGAGGACGTAATGCCGGCGATGGCCGCGGACGAAGGACTGGACGCCGCAGCGCTGAGCATGGCGGCGGAAATGGCGGCGGCAGTGCCGCGAATGCCCCGGCGGGCGAGAATGCCGCGGAGCTTTTCCAGAGCCCGCGTGATGCGCTTCTGCACGGCATTGTCACTCATGCCAAATCCGGAGCCGATGGCCCGCAAGTCCTGACGCTGCCAAAAGCGAAGCACCAGCAACCGGCGGTCTGTCTCGGGAAGGCTGTCCATGGCGGCATCGATCACCGGGGAAGCCTGTTCCCAGAGGGCCGTGGACCCGGAATCGGAATCGAGAGGTGGAGTCATGTGGATGGCAAGTTGCTCGCGTTTTCGCCGCCGGTTTTCACCGCGCACGGCGTCGACGGCGCATCCGACCGCCGCCCGGTGGAGCCACGCGGCGAGGGCTTTCCCGTCCCTGACAGCATGCGGTTTGGCCGCGAGCGCGGCAAAGACCGTCTGCGCGACATCCTGAGCGAGCGCGGCATCTCCGTCCAGAATCCGCAGAGCGGCGGAATAGACCAGCCCCGCGTGCCCCTCCGTCAGTTTGCGGAAGGCCCGTTCACAGCGCGTGGCGGTGAACACTTTCAGGTGATGGCTGGCTTCCTCGGGGGACATGGATTTACGCGTAAGGTCGTCACCGTCCTGCAAATCCGCCATACTATTTGCGCGGACGTGCCGCGCCTCATTTCAGGCCCGCGCTCAGCGCTTCCCGTTTCTCCGGTGAAATCGGGAGGCTGCCGATGGCCGCGCGTGCGGTATTCCGGTCCGCGGCAGGGAGCGTGCCCAGCCATTCCTTCGTTTGATCCAGAGATTGATTCGACAGCGTTGAAACGGTCAGACGAATGCTCTCATCCCGCTCGGTTCCCGCCGGCAGTGTCCGGACCCACTCCGTGGCCGCCCCGGGACGGCTGCTGAGCCACGTTTCCAGAACCGTCTGCCGGGCCCCGGAAGCGCGATCGGCGGGAAGCGCCGCAGCCCATTGCATCGCGGACTCAGGGTTCTTTTTCGCGAGGTAGCGCGCACCGTTATCGAAGATCTGTTGCGGCGTCTTTTGCCCGGTCTCTGTGCCGAGAAAAGCAATCGTTTCATCAGGGTTTGAATAGAACAATCTCCATGCCGAGTATTGCCATGCCTGGCTGCGGGCATCCGCTTCCGGAAGAGACGCGATCCATGCCAGGGCGGGCGCAACGTCGTCCTTTCTCTCTTTGCTCAACCAGGTGTTAATCAGCTCGCTGACGGCCCGGTTTTTCACGCCGCCGGGCTCAAGTCCTCCGATGAATGCCGACGCGGATTGAATGTCTTTTTCCGCCATGGTCCTGACAATGGAGGCGGCTGAAGCCGCGCGGGCTTCACCTTTCAGGTTTTCCTGAGTCCACTGCAGAGCGGCCTGCGGATCGCTCCTGGCCCATGCCTCCATCAAAGGCAGGGCAAGCCGGGTTTTGGTTAGACTGTCCGTCTGGGACGTCACGCAACTGATGACGCCGTTGAGGTCGCGTTTGGCCCATTCCCTGACCGTCGCGGAGGCGAGCCTCGAACCCGGCAGACCGCGCAATTCATCTGCATAAGCCAGAGCCCCGGCGGGGTCCGTGGCGGCCCACACTTTACCGATCTGGTCGAGCGCCTCGGTGCAGGCGTAGCTGCTGGTGTTTTCCATCACGGACTTTGCGGCGGCGAGAGGGTTCTGCTCCGCCCATTTAGTCAGTGCCGCCATGTTTGGAATATAGTTGTTCACGCTCCATTCCTTCATCAGCTTCAGAGCCCGTTCAGTGTCCGTTTTCATCACGGTGTTCACCACCGATTGCCGCAGACCTTCGCCGCCCAGCAGATACGCCGCCCCGTTCAGCGCCGCGATGGCACCCTCCGGATCGCGTTTGGGCCACTCCTCAAAAAGAACATCGAGGAGATCGCGAATCTCCGCACGATCCGCCCCAAATTTACCGGCGGTGAGGCGCTTCGTGCGCTCTGCGAACAGGGTTTCGAGCATGTGTTTCGGGCCGATTTCCGCCCAGTGAACAGCCAGCATGCGGGTGGCTGCACTGTCGCCTTTGGCGGCGCGCAGCAGCCCCGGCATGTCCGCGGGGGCGGCTTTCTCCGCCGCGCCAAGGAGGAAGAGCCACCGCATCGCGCCGGTACAGCGGGCAAGTTCGGATCCCAGCAGATCATCCGCCTCAGAAGGTGCACCGGAAAGACCTTTATTACTCCCGGCGGTCTTCGATTTGTCCCCGGCAGCAGCAGTCAAGGCAGATGCGCCATTGCGGTGTCCCACGTCCCGGGACGGAGTTCCCCGCAGGATCCAGCCGATGCCGGCTCCCGCGGCGGCTCCGGCGGTGCAAAGAAGAAGAACTGGAATGCACTTTGTTTTCATACACCTTATTTTGAGCCGCGGGTGGACCCGTTCGTGTTTTGATTGTCCAGACACTTCAACAAAGTCTCCCTCGTTTCGGAGTCCAAAGCGGCGCCATTTATCAATTGTCGCGCCATTTGGGGATCCGTGCCTTTGACCTGATTCACGATCGAAATCATCGCCCCTGCTTTTCCGGCGGGATCGCTCAGACTCTCAGCCCACGTCCATGCCCCGGCAGGATCGCCCGTAGCGATGGAACCGGCCAGCGACACGACCGAGGTATTCCGCAGTGCTCCCTCCGGCAGGGCTGAAATCCACTGACTGGCAGCGTAACTGTCCGCCTTCGCCCAGCGGGATACGACGCTGCTCAAAGCGATGTCACGGGACTTCTCATCGGGAAAGGAATAGGATGAGACCCAGGCCACCGCCGCATCCGGATTGGTAGCAGCCATGCGGCCGGCGATACCCGCCAGAGCCTTGCCCTGGCTCTCCGCGGGCAGGTCCCTGACGCGATCCACCCATGCCTGCGCATCACCGTCCTTCCAGTCGGATTCAATATGAAAAGCCGCCTCCAGCGTTTGCGAACGCAGTTTTTCCGGCAACTGCCTGAGCACCCCGTCGATGCCTCCTGCGCTGACTCCGTTGTTGAGAAGACCGCCGATGTATTCGCGCATGCTCTTGTCAGAGAGATCAGCATCCGGCATTTGCTTGATCCACTCCAGTGCCACCGCGGGCTCCTTCGAACCGACGCTGCGGAGGAGCGATTTGCGGATTCCGTCCACGAATTCACTTTGGGGCTGTTGATCGACCCACTCCCGGATGGCGTCCTTGTAGGGATACCCCTCATTCAACATCACGCTGTCCCACGCCACCTTCAATCCCCGTTTCAATGACTCGGGCTGCGAGGTGAGGAAATTCAGCGTGGCGGCGGGATCTGCGGCAAGCCGGTCGCCGATGACACTGGTGAGACCAAACCATGAATCGTCACCCACTTTGCCCGGGTTTTTTTCCAGCCATGCCAGCGTACTCTCCATATTTTTCTCCGCAGCGGCCCACAGCAGCCTGGATGCCGTATCGACACCAATGGTATGATCCTCCCCGCCAGGCGGCGCGGCGTCGACGTGGTCAAGGGCCCCCATCGGATCGGTCTTCGCCCAGCCCATGAGTGTTTCCTTGAGCGCACTGTCGCGCTCCGGACCCTCCGGCATGGATTGCGACCATACCAGAGCCGCCGGACCGTTTGTTTCCGCCCAGCCGGAGGCCACCCCGGACAGGGCTTGCAGCCGCGAAACACCGGTCACGCTTTCGGCAGCCGCGCGGGCGGCAGCGAGGTCTTTCAGCGCATAGGTCGCAAATGCATCCGTGACCCGCGTGTCCCAGCGGCCGGGCTCCTTCAGTTGCTGTGCAACGGCGACAAGCTCCTGGGGAGCGACCTTTGCAATCTCACCCAGCAGACTGGCAGCGCCATACTCGAACCCGCCAGTGTTTGCCGAAAGAAATGCCGCCGCCGCGGCAGGCTGCAGTTTCAACCATTCGCGCATCAGTTGCACGGCATGGTCTGTCTGCTTTTGCGTGCGCAAATTTTGGAATGCGCCCGCCGGATCGACGGCGGCCCATTCGGCCAGCAGCGCCGAGCGGAAAGCGCGGCGGTGAAACGGGTTTTTGATTTCAGCGATGGACTTGTACAGCTCCGGCATCGCCCCGGCGCCGGTGCCGTGCACCTCGTGAAGACGGCGCCACTCCGCCAGCAGCGTACTGCCGGCAAAGGCCGACATGGGGTCGGCGGGCTTCGCCGTTTGGATGACGGATGCTCTTGAAGAGGGTGCCGGCGGATTTTGCAGGTCACGGGCCTTCCAG
>DATAIE010000118.1:0-1802 GCA_036262875.1 Verrucomicrobiales bacterium | reverse complement strand
CTGAAGAACACTGGAGGAAGCGGTGGCGCCGGTCAGAGTCAGCGCGGGCGGGAGAGCTGGTTTGGTCAGGAATTGCCACGCGGGTCCTGCGGTGACATTCCCTTGCGCGGAGATGCTGTCCACGCGCCAGTAATAGTTTGTGAAGGGCTGCAACGGCGCGGGCGGAGTCCACACTTCGGCGAGTCCGGTATATTTCAAGTCAGACGCTCCCAGCGTGGGAGAAGTGCCGAAATACAGTTTCTGAGTGGCCGCGTTCGCTCCGGATTCCCAGCTCAGGACGGTATTGGTGGCCATGCCGACGAGATTGTGGGGATACCCGTTAAAGGCCGGTGCCGGCAGTTGTACTGCCGTGGTGGATGAGCGGATCAGGAGATCCTCCGAAACCCATCCGGTGGGGCCGCTGTCCCAGGCCACCTGCCACCACAGTTTGAAGCTGGTTTGCGGTCCCTGAGTAATCGCGGCTTTCACGGGTCCCGCCAGCACGCGCCCGGTATCACCGGCATGGAGTGCGCGGATGCGGTTTCCCCCCGCGGTTTCGCGGATCGACCCTCCGGTCACCCGGGCCTGGGCCCGTTCATTGCCAGTGCCAGCCAGAACAGAGGAATCGATCGCACGCGCTGCAGCCCGTGCTCTGGCCATGCGGGAGGGTTCCCAACCGGTGCCGTTTTGGAATACCACCCATTTTCCCCAATCCCGGCCGTGGCGCGAGATGTGCCATGCGGTGGCGGCAGACCGGACCGGATCAAAGGTGGCCGCGTCCGGGAGGGCGGGTCTGAACGCATTGCTGTTAAATTGCCAAATTCCGCGGCAATAACCCACGACACGGCCAAAGCGGCCGTCACCCAAAGCCTGGATCGAATCCATTGGCAGCATTTCCCGGCCACTGCGGGGCATGGACAGCAGCACCGGCCGCCCGTCCGGACCTGGAAGCAACTGGCCGCCCGGTGTGGTCTGATGCAAATTGTTATTCACCGCTTCCGTATCAAAGGCGGACTCCGCCTCCGCCGCGGCGATCGCGGACACCAGCGACCCGCCCCGGAAGCCTGCATTGTACGCATATTGCGCAGTCTGTTGAATGGTTAAAACCGCAGCCTGCGCTCGTGCACTCAGACCAGCAGCAATGGCGAGGATGCTGCCAAAACTTGAGAGAATTCCAAGGACGTTCATTGTAAATATGCAGGGTAATTTCAAAGAAACTCCCGCAGACCTACCCCGAACAGCTCTCGGCGCCAGTGACAAATCCCGCTATGCCTCTACGACAGAGGCACGCCGAAACCCTGAGAGTGCGGGGTTACTTACCGGCATCCACCTGCCGGCAGAAAGGCCCTGCTCAGAATCCCAGCTTTGCCGCCACATCATCCAGCGCGTCGAGCACGACTTGCATGGAGGCTTCGGTTTCGTCGCCCATGTTGGAGATGCGGAAGGTCTGGCCTTTCAGTTTCCCGTAGCCGCCGTCGATGGCGATGCTGTGGTCTTTCTTGAGTTGCGAAACCATGGCGGCGACGTCGATGCCTTTGTTGTTTTTCACGCAGGTGAGGCCCTTGCCGCGGTAGCCCTCGGGCGGGAGGAAGTCGAAGCCGTGCTTGCGCACCCAGTTGTGGACCATGCCGTTGAGTTTCGTGTGGCGGGCGTAGCGGGCGTCGAGTCCCTCCTCCAGCATTTCCGTCAGCTTGCTCTCCAGGCCGTAGATGTGGGGAATGGTCGGCGTGCTCGGCGTCATGCTGTTTTCCGCGTTCTTTTTGAATTCGATAAAGTCGAAATAATAGCCGCGGTCCTTGATGGTTGCGGCGCGAGCGAAGGCG
>DATAIE010000117.1:0-6501 GCA_036262875.1 Verrucomicrobiales bacterium | reverse complement strand
GCTGGGGATTTTCGACCACACCGGCGATCTTGTTGGTGACCCAACTGTAGTTCCGGTTGTTCAGCACCAGGGGCTCACGCAGCATCACCTTCGCGCGGGAAGGCTCGCCGTCGTGAGCGGCATGGTCATGGGCGTGTGCAGTGGCTTCGGCCATGGGTGGGTAAGTGTGAAAAGTGGTGGGTGGAAAGGATCTTATTAGTGGCCGCCGTGACCGCTGTCATCGTCGGCGTGGACCGGACGGGTCTTGCTGCCCTGGCCCACCTTGGTCGCCTCCGTTGTGGACTTGGCGATGAGGGCGGGATTCGGGTTCTTGATCCGGGCGAGGTAAGTGGTCCGGGCGCGGACTGAGAGGTAGCCCAGCAACTCGTAGTTCCGGCTGTTCTTCCTCCACGCGGAAACCGTGCTCTTGGGATCGACGATATTGCCGAAGACGATCGCCCCGGCCGGGCAGGCTTCCTGACAGGCTGTTTTAACGGCATCCGCGGCCACGGCGATATCGCTTTCCTCAATCTTGAGGGACTCGTCATTGGCACCCGTGGCATGGCGCTTGTTCCGGCGGCCCTGGGCCCGGGCCTCGATCTTCGCGGACTCGATGCGCTGGATGCAATAGGTGCACTTCTCAATCACCCCCCGCATCCGGACGGATACGTTCGGGTTTTTCTGAAGTTTGCTCAGTTCCGTGTCCTGACGCTCGCCGAGCGGGCCGAAGTAGAGGTTGTTATACTTGCCGCCAAGGAACGACTTTTCGACCAGCGGGTTGCGCTTGTTGTAGTCGAAGAAGTTGAAGTGACGGACTTTGAACGGGCAGTTGTTCGAGCAGTAACGGGTACCGATACAGCGGTTGTAGACCATCACGTTGAGGCCGTCCGGGCTGTGCACGGTGGCGTTCACCGGACACACCGTTTCGCAGGGAGCCGCTTCACAGTGCTGGCAGGCCACGGGCTGCACCAGCATTTCGGGATCGTCCATCTGGTCTTCGTCCCAGGACTCATTGGGCGTCTTACGCCCCTTCATCGCCGCGTCGGAATCGAGATCGGTGGCGAAGTAACGGTCCATCCGGATCCAGTGCATCTCGCGACCGCGAATCACCTGGTCTTTGCCCACGATGGGAATGTTGTTCTCCGACTGGCAGGCGACGAGGCAGGAAGTACACCCGGTGCACTTGTTGAGGTCGATGACCATGCCCCACTGATGCGCCTCATCGTTGAGGTGAGGCACCGGCAGGCCTTTGCTGTCCCGCCCGCCAACGGGTTTATAAAAGCTGAACGAGTTCTCCTTGTTCTTCTCCTCGCGGTCACCGTGGAGGTTTCCATCCGTGCCCTGCTCAAGGACAAAATCGGCGTTTTCCTTCCAGTCATCGACGGTGCCCTCGCGCACGAGAGCGCGGCCATACATCGTCTGGTGTTCCGTGGTCATCCCGAGCGGATACACCGCCGGAATTTCCGCGTGGCCTTCGATACCGCTGTCTTTGACATCCACGGACTCCGTGAGGCGGGCCACTTTGGCACCGGTGACGAAGTAGGGCGTCGAAGCCTTCCGCAGCGCGTAGGCATCAAAGCCGGTGCCCACACCAACCCGGCCAGCCTCCTTTTGACCGTAACCGACAGCCACGCTGATGGCGTCGTCGGCATGGCCGGGAATCACCAGCACCGGGAAGTAGCGCTGCACTCCGTTCACCTCGATGGAAATCACATCGGCGGAGTCTTCGTTGAACAGATTGATGTTCAGATCCTTCGCCGTCTTGACGCTCACAACTGCGGCATTGTCCCAGGTAAGTTTGGTGATCGGGTCCGGAGCTTCCTGGAGCCAGCCGTTATTGATATAACGACCGTCAAAAATCTTCGAGCACGGGACGAAAGTTACCTCGAACCCGTCGCCCAGTTCCACATCGACGGCGGCGGAAAGACCGGCGTTGATCGCTCCGGCATTCGGCGCAGCGGCGGCGGCAGGATACACCGTGCCGGCGACGAAACCGTCACGAAGGGCATTGTTCCATTTATCATCGTTCGCCCCCTGTACGAGGGAGTTGAACGTATCGCGCACCGCTTTAAAGGCCGGACCCGGATCTTCCACAAGGGCCGCGGCAGCGGGAGCAGGAGCCGCAGCCGGGGTGGCGGCGGAAGCAGCAGACGGGGCATTGGAAAGCAGCGCCTGAATGAGTTCGATGTCGCTCATCGTTCCCTCGTAAAGGGGAGCGATCATCGGCTGCACGATGGCATAGGAGCCTTCGAAGCCGCGGGTATCACCCCACTGCTCGAGATAGTGTGTGGCCGGCACCACCCACGAGGCGGCCCGGGCGGTGGCGGAGCGATAACGGGTGGAATGAACGATGAAGTTCGGGACGTTCTTCAGCGCAGCCGTGAGACCGCCGGCGACGATATCGGACGGAGCTTCCCAAACCGGATCGTTTTCCCCGATGGTGATAAGGGTATCGATCTGTTTGGCGGCGGCTGCCTTTGCAAGCTCAGCGAGTGTTCCCGAGGGAACCGGAGCAGTCTTTTTGACTTCGATAATTTTACCGAAAGCACCCAGGGCCTGATTGATTGCGATGGCGAGCAGGTGCAGAGCAGAACCCTGCGGGCTGCCGGCGAGGACGACCGACGCGCCCTTCTTCTCCACCAAATCGTCAGCGGCGCACTGGAGCCAGTCTTCATAGTCCGCGCGGCGGGGCTTGTATTGACCCTTCAGCTTCACCGCAGCGGCGGCGGCCTTCAGAGCGGCATCGCCCGTCTTTTCGGCAATCTTGCCGGCGAGTGCGACCGCCACCTTCAACGTCTGGCTGGCGTGCACCCGGAGGCGGTGATCCGCCATCCCGCCGGTGATCGTATAGCGGCCCTCCACGGAATAGAGACGGCTCATTTTCGCGCCGTCATCCGGTTTTTCCGCCGTGCGGCGGGACATGAACTGGCCCACGGAGGCATTGCCCATGCGGTCGAGACCGAGGAAGTCGCAGTCCAGGGAGAATACGCGGTCCGCGAGTTCGATCCGGTAAGCCGGTACGGCTCCTGGTCCGAACGCAGCGGCATAGGCCGCCTTCACATTTTCCTGGCCAAAGGCTTCGTGACTGTAGATTTTTGCCTGCGGGTATTTCTTCAGCAGTTCTCCAATGAGACGGTGGCGGGTCGGCGTCACGGCCTCATCCAGCAGAATCGCCAAACCTGTGCCTTGTTTACCGGCCAGTTCCGCTTTCTTCGTATCGAAGAACTTCAGAAAATCCTCGCGCTCCACTTTCTTCTCCGCACGGGTGAAGATCTGAGCACGGTTCGGATCGTAGAGGTTCAGAATGGAGGCTTGAGCGAGGCAGTCGAGTCCGCCGTTGCTGTCCGGATGCAACTTGTTGCCCTGGAGGTGAGTGGGGCGGCCTTCGTAGGTGTGGACCACGAGAGGGCTGCATCCACCGATGCGGGGCATGGCCGTGGCGTAGAAAAGCGCCTTGCCGGGGATAACCCACTCAGGGGCCTTGGCGTAAGGGCGAATGTGGATTTCCGGGCGGCGGCAGGCGGCCAGACCAGCGAGGGCAGTGCTGGCCCCCATGAGCTTCAGAAAGGAACGGCGGGTGGTCTCCGCTTCGTTTTCATCTTTCATTTCCGCGGCACCCGCGGGGAATTCGCGTTCCAGCGCCACCTGGGCGGCCGGGGTTTTGGCGAACTGATGAAGACTGCGCCAGTAACGCTTGCCGGTCTTTGGCTCTGGGGGATGGTGGAAAATGCGTTTCATCGACTTCCGGAAAGGGGCAAAAGGTAAAGCTTAGCGGTGGCAGGCGGCGCAGTTCTCAGGGGCGTGGATTTTGAAGGACTCCTTGAGCTCCTTGCCCATCTTCTCCTGATCTTTGTTGACGCTCTCCGCCGTCCAGTTCAGGTCGGTAATCTTGTCGAGCGGACGGAGGAATTTCTCCGGGTTGCGGTGACAGGTCAGACACCAGTCCATGCTTTGGCTCTCGTGCTGGAAGACCACCGGCATTTCGTTGATCTTGCCGTGGCAGCTCACACAGGAAACCCCGCTGTTCACGTGGATGCTGTGGTTGAAGTAGGCGTAGTCCGGGGTCTTGTGAACCTTCACCCATTCGAGGGGCTTGCCGGTTTCCACAGACTGTTTGATCTTTTGGATTTCCGGACTGTTCACCTTCACATGCTGGTGGCAATTATAGCAGGTGTTGGAGGTTGGGACGTTGGCGACCCCGCTTTGCTCCACGAAACTGTGACAGTAACGGCAGTCCAATCCGACCTGCCCAGCGTGAATTTTGTGTGAAAACGCGATGGGCTGGTTCGGCTGATACCCTACCACCAAATACTTGTTGGTGCAGTAGTAAGTGACCGCCGCTGTGACCCCGCCACCTATGAAAACAAGGGCAACCAGCAGCTTGAGTGGCAGCGTATTGGTCCAGCGTGGAAAGATATTGGCCATCGGTTTGAGCGGATGCGATGCGGGAAACTAGGAGCTTGTGAAAAATTTCACAAGCCAAAAAAAGGGAATTATTTGGGGAAATCGAAACTTGAGAAGCCGTCAGGAAAAGGTGCCGGCTGCGTGGACGGTAAGAATCGCCTGCGGTATGCGACTGTGCATTCCGCGATGCAATGGAAAAAATCGTTCAGGGGCCACATAATTTGCGGACCGCGGAGTGGCCTTGAATCCGCAGAGGGCCCGCCGCAGTCCCTCTCGGGGCGAGTCGGAGGCCTTATTTCTTCGACTCCGCCGCGATTTTATCCCCTTCCTTCGCCGCCACGACAGCTGCCTGCTCGGCTTGATTCCGGCGATTGACGGCTTCCGTGAGTTTTGGCTGGAGTTCGGCGGCCGTTTTGATGGATTCATCCGAAAACATCCGGCAGAGCTCCTGATTGATGCCGCGGACCTCGGCCAATCCCTTACAGGCCCGGGATTTCGCGTCCAGAAAGGCTTTCATGCGCTCGCCCGGATGGCGGGCAATGGCTTCATCGAGCTTTTGTCCGGCAAGCCTGTATTGTTCAGAAGCTTTACCGAAAAGCTCCGCCGCTTTGGAAGCTGCATCCGTGTTTTGAGCACGCGCTTTCTCGAGGCCCGCTTTATCAACGCTTTCAAAAACGGTTTTGAACAGCGGCGCCGCCTCCTGGGTGAGCCGGTCGCCTTCGGCGGCGGAAGCATCCGACTGCTGCGCCAGTTTTTTCACCTCTTCGTCCGCCCCGCCCTGTATTTCACCGACGCCCTGCTTCATTTGAATGATTCCCGCCGTAATGGCGGCAAGACCACAGGCGATGACGAGGATGCGGAAAAGAGTGCCAGCCCTGGGTTTTGCCGGGCGTAAAGGGTCGTCAGACATTTCTCATCATGAAATAAAATACGGACGCGTGCAACTCCGGCAAAAACACGCAATAGGAACACGGAGAGAGTTTATTCTTGCCCGTTTCAGGCCGGGGCGGCACCATCACCCGCCATGAGTGCTGAACTTACTGAATCCCTCCTCAAACAATGGTTCCGCAGGGTATGGGACGAAGCGGACGCCACGGCCATCGAGGAACTGGCGACACCGCAAATGGTGTCGCACGGTCTGCTGGAAACCATCACCGGCGCCACCCAATGGCGCACCAGTTTCTACGAACCCATGCGTCAGGTTTTTGACAGCGTAAAAATAGAGGTGCTTCACGAAGTGGCCGGCGGCGACCGGATCTTTGCCATGATGGAGGCGACACAGATCCCGCGCTCCACCGGCAAGCCCGTGAAAATGCGCGGGTCCTGCCTCCTCCGGCTCGAAGACGGAAAAATCGCCGAGGCGTGGGACAGCTGGGACTTCCTCGGGCTCCTCGAAGGGATGAAGATGATGCCGGCCAACTCGCTGGGAATGGCCATCACCGGCGCGCTGAAACCCCATCCGCAGGTGTAAGGAGTCAGGCCGCCTCCGCGAGCAATGCGGCCACATCGAGAGGATCGGTGGTCATTTCCAGTTCCCCCGCCCTGTTGCGGGGCCACTCCGCCACCGGCCGGTCGTGATAGAGTTCCACTCCGTTCCCGTCGGGATCACGGAGATAGAGGGCCTCACTCACGCCATGATCGGATGCGCCATCGAGCGGGATGCCGTGTTCCGACAACCGGCGAAGCGCCCCGGCGAGCTCCCGGCGGTTTGGATAGAGAATCGCAAAATGATAGAGCCCCGTGCGGCGCGGCGGCGGTGGCGCGGCCCCCTCCCCCGCCCAGGTATTGAGCGCGATGTGGTGATGGTATCCTCCCGCGGACAGAAAAACGGCGCTGGAACCATAACGCTGGGTAACCGTGAAGCCGAGAATATCACGATAAAAGGCCAGCGACCGCTCCAGGTTGGATACCGTGAGATGCACGTGACCGATGCGGACATCAGGATGGATCGTCGATGACATGCCTCACCATCGGGGAGATCGAAACAAGTGCCATCGGGGAATGGAACCGCCGGACCGGTGTTGCGAAAGTCCAGCCTGCGGTGATAGACGACAGCACCTATGAAACCGGTCCCCGCATTGATCCTGACAGTTTGTATAACGGCGGGGGCGCTGCCCT
>DATAIE010000116.1:0-13864 GCA_036262875.1 Verrucomicrobiales bacterium | reverse complement strand
AACCAGGAGGCCCTCGCCACGGCGCAGGCACTGCTGGCACAGACCACCGATCCCTATCAAAAGGTGCAGCGGCGTCTGCGCATCGGCGACCTGCAGGCCCGCATGGGGAACCGGGAGGCCGCCGTCAAAGCGTACACAGAGTGTCTGGATGACACGGGCGCGGACTCGTGGCTGGAAAAGGAAATCCTCGCGCAGATCGAACAGGTTTTCCGCCGCGACGATGCGGTGGGGCTTCTGAATAACCATTTCGCCGCCCTGCTGAAAAAGTACCCGCAGCGGATGAGCCTGCACCGCCGCCATGCCCGGCTGCTGGCGGAAAAGGGCGATGTGAACGGCGCGGTGAGCGCTTTTCAGGACCTCCTGAAGCTTGCACCCGGCGACCGGACAGTGCGTGAGGAATACATCGGACTGCTTTCTCAAAACGGAAAACCCGCAGAGGCCGTCCATCAAATCGAGGAACTCATCCGTCTCCTGCCGGCGGACGCGGAGCTGGCCGCGCGTCTGGCGGAACTCCAGTTCGACGCCCGCAATCCCGACGGCGCCGCCGCCGCAGTGGACTTGTTCCTCACCAAATCGGATCAGTCCGAATCCGCCTTTCTGCGTGCCGCATTGCTCCTGGAGCGCTTCCGCCTCACGGAGGCGGCACTGGCCCTGTTTCGCCGCACCGCGGAGAAATTCGACGGCAGCGAGAGCGCCCGCGATGCCCTCGCCCAGGCGCTGCACCGCAGCGGGAAGAAAGCCGAGGCGCTCGCTGAATGGCGCAGCCTGGCCGCGGGCGCCAATCAGTCTCGCCTAACGAATGTCGCGCGCTCCGCGGCGGCGCGGGACGAGCATGCATTCGCGTGGGAACTGCTGTCGCCGCGGGCGGCGGAGTTTGAGAGCGATCCCGTTTTCCTCACGCAGCTTTGCGATGAAGCGGCGCGCCTGGAAAAATTCAGTGAGGCCCTGCCCTTCGCCCGGAAACTGGTGAGTCTCGCCAAAGACGCCTCCGCCCTGGAAACCGCGCTCACTCTCGCCGCACGCATGGCGGAGCGGGCGAAGGCCTCGGACCGTCTGCTCGGGGAACTGGCTTCCGCCGTTTCCGCGCAGGATCTCTGTTTGCGGGCGGAACTTCTGGAAAAAGCGGGCAGGCCGGTGGATGCGGAGGAGGCCTTCAAGCGCGTCGCAACGCTGGCGCCGGACCTCGCCGCCTCGTTGCAGGTGCGTCTCTTTTCCACCCGCGGCGACGATGCCTCCGCCGCAAAGGCGCTCCAGAATCTGGTGGAAGGTCCGGGAGGTCAGAAGGCGGTGCACGTGCAGCGGCTGGTGGAACTTTTGAACCGTGCCGGCAAACCGGATGAGGCCCTGCGCTGGATCGCCGTGTGGAAAAGACTCTCTCCCGGCGCGGCGGCCCCGTGGCAGCGGGAGGCCGCCATTCACCAGGCCGCCGGACGCACCACGCAGTCTTTGCAAACGCTGCGTCAGGCCGCCGCTCTGTTCCCGGACAACGCCGACCTCAAGACAGGGCTCGCCTCCGCTTTTCGTGAGGACGGGAAGTACGCCGAAGCCACGCGCCTTTACACGGCGATGTATGAAGACGCCAAAGACCTCCCGGAAAAAATCCGTCTCGCCGGGGAACTGGCGCGCACCGCCCAGGAGGCCGGCAAGCTGGATGAACTCATCCAATCCTTCGAGGAGCGCCGCCAAAACAACCGCACGTCGGTAACCCCGCTGATGAGCCTCGCGGAGGTTTACCGCTTCACCCAAAACTACGAAGCACGCCGCACCGTGCTGCTCGAGGCGGCCCGCATCGCTCCGGATAACAAAGATCTGCGCCTTGAAATCATCCGGACCGCGGAGACCGCCGGAGACTGGGCGCACGCGATCCAGCTGCTGGAAGACCTCGCCGCCACGGACAGCACCGGGACCACACAGACACGTCTGGTTTCTGCTCTGTTCAAAGCCGGGCGCGACCAGGAGGCCCAAAAGCTGATCTCCACGCTCGTCAACGCCGGCAGAATGGACGCTCGCGGCGCGGAAACGATTGCACTGACTTTGGCCGACGCTCAATCCTGGCAGGAATGCGCGGCATTGCTGACGCCGGTCACTGCGAAGTTCCCCGGCGACTATCGCCTCGCCTATCTCCTCGCCGTCGCTCTGGAGGAGGACGGTGATCTGCCGCGGGCTCTCGCCGCCTTTCGCCGGGTGGCGGAAATGAAGGACAGCTCTCCTCCCAAAGCGGCCCCGCCTCCTCCTCCCCCTCCGCACGTGGCGGCACGCGGGCCGGCGTTCATCTATCAGGCGGGAGGACGCTCCCAATCCCTCTACACCTTTGAGCCTTCCAGGCTGTTTCCGGAGGTCACGGACTTCTTCCAAATCCTGCAGGCGTCCGCTGCTGGCTACTCTCACCGCGGGAACCGGCGGTATTCGTATTCAGGCTTGCCGCCGGCTTCTTCGGTCGCCCTTCCCTCCAGTGCGGAGGAGGCCCGGGCGGGCGCTCTCCCCCACCTCAAGGAACTGACGATGGATGACGCGGAGGCGCGGGCAGAGGTGATTTCCCTGCTGACGTCCACCGGTCTGCCCCATGCGGATATTGTGTTGAAGATGGTCCCTGGCGCGGACGGTGAGCGGGCCGAAGAAGTGCGGGACCTCTATCAGGATTCCCCGGACCGCCCGATCCTGCAGGTCCTTCTCGCGTCGGAATTGCTTTCAACGCAGGAACCCGATTTTGAGCGGACATTCGAACTCGCAGGCAAACTCCGGGCAAGCCGTCCGGACGTTTCCCTTCTTCTCGCAATGACTCTTGCCGCCAGCCCGGAACCGAAACACCTGGAATTGTGTCTCGAAGCCACCCGGAAGCTGGCGGCACGTGCGGATACGGATGCCGCCATCCGAACGCAAATCACAGGCTTCCTGCAAAGAAGAGGGGTGATGCGAATGTCCACCGGCTCACGCCCGCTCCCGCTGGGAGAAGTAAATGCGGGCTTCATGGACATCGTACGCCCCCGCTTTGCGACCTGGTACCAGGCCTGCGAGCCCTCAGATCCCATCCGGTCCTATCTGTTTACCGCAGTGACCAGGCATTTGATAGAAACGCAGGACACAGCCGCCCTCTTCAAATTTCTCGACGAAGCAGTCGCGACCGCAGCACCGTCGCCTTTCGGCGGGATTGTTGGGGGCCGGCAGCAGTCAAAAGGTCCCGACCTGCCGCTGGAGTTCCCGACCACCGCGGGCGATTACCCGGCGGAGATCGCCGGGCTGCTCGAAACGCGGAATACGGGTCTGAGACTGCAGGTTACTTTTCGCCCCACTCCCAGCCAGATTCAGCCGCTGCTGCCGGGAGTGAAAGACCCGGTGCTCCGCGTGCTCCTGGCTGCCTGCGCGGTGGATGATCCCCTGACCGGCGAAACCGTCGCGGCGCTCGCCAAAGTGGAGAAACCCTCTCTCACTGCCGTTCTGTTGCAGGCGGGATGGCTGGAAAAAAAGGAACGTTATGCGGAGGCCGTGGAGATTCTCAAAAAACTGCCGGCTTCCGTCCCGCAGGAGGACCAACTCCGGATCGACAGGGCCCTGGCTTATTGGGGGCTGGCGGAAGTGCGCAAGGGTCTCCTCGATGTCAGGAATGCCCCCGGAAAACCGGATACAAAATCCCCGGTTATCCAGGCGGCCCGCGAGGCAGCCCTGCGCCTGCGCCGTGTGCCAGGGAGCGGGCAATGGCAGCGGGGCCTCATTACCATGCTGAAGGAGTTGGGACTCACCGCGGAATCCGAGCGGCTCGCGAACCAGGCGGCAAAGGCTGTGCCACAGCAAATGACGGCAGCCCGGGCCCGGCTCTCCCAGGCCTACCGGCAGCCGCAAAAGGACCGGCTGGATGTGTTGATGGAGGCCGGGCGAAAAGAAGAGGCGGCGCGCCTCCTGCTGAAGGACCTGAGAGACGCCGCACGACAGATTAGTAATCGCGGTCAGTTGCAGGAGTCGGTCATGGGGGACAATTGGAAAGAGAGAGTGACGCGTTTTGGCCTTGCAGAGGAAGTGGTTAGACTGGCGGAGAAGGCATCCGCCATCGATGCCACGGCCCTCGCGGCGTGGGGCATGGCGCAGGAGACGTTTCTGGGTGCCGGCAAAGCGATGGATGCCTACCGCAAGGCGCTCACCGCCCGGCCGAACAGTCTGGAAATCTTTGGCCTCGGTTTGCGCGGTGCCCTGAAGTCCAATCCCGCAGAGGCGACGTCCCTGTTCCATCTCGTACAGCCGGTGATCCTGGCCCGCTCCTCTCAACTGTTGCAGAATTTCAGTTATTGCGCGCTCCAGGTCACTACCCGCATCGCCCTCCTGGAGGGCACCGCGAAGTGGCTCGAAAGCCTCGATTCCGAAACGCTGAGCAAAGCCGATCTCCAATGGGCGGCACAATGGCTGGGCCAGTTTTCCCGCAACGTGGACGGCAGAGATGAGGCGACTTACGGAAACATCCGCGGCGTGATGCCCGAAGGCGACCCCGCGAAAGTCACCGCAGCTGTGCAGGAGACGCGCGCCCGCTGGTACGCCGCCGGCAGCCGGGTGGCCACCCTCCTGACAAAAAACGACCGCCTTTCCGGAGCCGGGTTCAGCGCCTTCGTTGAAATCCGGAGCGCCTGTGAACCCGGCGCGGACCGCACCGTGCCCGATACCATGGCGGCGGAAATCCTCCAGCGGCGCGTGGCATGGAAAGGCACAGGGGGCACCGGCAATGTCTCGGCCTTTTATTGGCTGCCGCAAAGCAATCAGGAAGCCACCCCGGGAAGCCCCGGCATTCTCTCGCCCGGCGAATGGATGCTGCAAAGCGTGCGCCTCCAGAACCGTCCTGACGGCATCCGCAACGTCGTCACACAACTCCGGGAGGCAGGTGCCGGGGGGGAGGCGGACCTCATCGAACGGGTCGCCCGGCTGTTCTTTTGTCCGGATCAGGAGTTCGCCGCCGCAGCCATGGACGCGGCCACAAAAGCCGCCGCTCAATCCACGCCCGACTTCAGCATGATCGAAAAGAGCTTCGATGTCATGCTGGACCGGAAACAGGATCTCGACCTGAGCGAGCCGCTGCTAAGTGCCATCAAAAAAAATTCGAAGAACCCCGTTCCCGTTCCGTTGCTGCGAAAATACTGCATCCGGCTTCGCAAAGCAGCGGACCGGCAGGCCATGGCGGAATTCTACAAAACGCTGACGGCGCACTATCTCGGACCGGTGGAAAAAAGGGCCGCCGCTGTCGCGACTGCTTCGACTACCCAATTCAGGTCCTCTCCGGTTTCCTATGGACCGGTGGACGAGTGGATCAGTCTGACGGTAGCCATGGCGGAGACTCCGGAATTGACGCTGGGCATGATGGAGAGACTGGAGACCGACTTCCTCGCCTCCTCGAAGAGTCCGATGACGGCGCTGGCCAAAACGGCGCTCAAAGTGACTCCCATCGGGACTCCCGAATTTTATGCGCAGCCGGTGGACCGGGTGATGGCGGCCTTCCGCGGATACCCGGTGATGGAGGAACCGGCCACATTCGATCTGCCGGTGATCACCGTTTCCAGCGTGGAGTTTCCGCAGGCGATTTTCTCGGCGATGCGGACCGGAGAAGGCGCGGCAAAACTCCGGAAGGCTTTTGCCGCGGAGCCGCCCACTTTTGGCACCGTCTTCATGCAGGCCGTTCTGTCCGACTCGCGTGCCGAAACGCTGCTCACCCTGCTGGGTCAGCGGGCGGAGGAGCTGGAAAAGCTGCCCCGTGCCCGGCAACTTCGCATTGCGTCGCTCTACCGCATCGCGGCGGACGACGCGACGAAACTGAAAGGGAACGGTGATCTCATCGTCAAAGGCCGGGCGTGGATGCACCAGGTGGAGGAAAGCGCCGCTCTCGCGGGCATGGAAGCCTTCACGGGCGCTCCGAAAGCCTCGGCGGTGAATGTGTCAGGACGGGAATACGGACGACAGGCGCTCAATATCCTGATGCCGCTGCTCCGGATGACGCCCGCCGAGGCGCCGGCCTTTTTTATCCGGATGCGGGAGCAGGTGGCCGCAGACCGCGCGGCTCTCACTGAAAACGAATACACCATATCCGGTCAGGAGGGAGACGCGATGCGGAGTTCCCTGAGCATTCCGGGATCGGTGTTCAATACGGCGACCCGGCTGATGGATGAATCCCTCACCGCCGGGGATGCCAAACTGCCGCGGGTGGTGGCCGCCTTTACGGAAATGCTGGCGCGGGACCAGGGCTGCGGTGTGGAGGCAAACGCCCAGGCCTCGGCACAACTCGGCAGCCTCCTGATGAAAGCAGGCACGCCGGCCGGAAAGGATGGCGTCTTTTCCATCCAGCGCCTGCTGGAAACCCTGGGCCCGGTGCTGAAGCCGGAATGGCTGCCGGTGCTGCTGGGACCCGTGCGCCATGTGATGAGGACCGCGGAGGTGAAGAAAAATCCGGAGATTATGGCGTGGCTGGAGCCGCAGACAAAGGATGGACCGCACCGGGAGTTTGCCATGCTGCTCTTCACCGGCGCGTGTATTACCCGGGAAGAAACAAAGGCGGATAACAAGCCGCCGTCAGGAGTCACCACCGTGGAGGCGCTCCCTGCGGCACAGCGCTGGCTGATCGGTCAGTTGGAAAGAAAAACAGTGCCGCCGGCGGCTCTGGCGGACTTTGCCGCCGAAGCGCTGCGCGACTGGCCGGCGGCGGAGGCACCACTCCGCTGCGCCTGTGCACAGGCCCTTGCCGCAGCATGGGAGACGGACACCCCCGTGGAGGAGGACGGCGCGGAGGCCGTGACGGAGAGCCTGCTTCAGTTGGGTCAGCGCACACCGGACGATGCGTCTTTCAAAGCCGCCGCGCAGGTGCTGACGCAGGGTTGGCTGAAACGTCTCGACGGCAGTCTCACGCGCCAGTGCTACGGATGGCCCTCCACAGTCGCCAACGACCGGTCGCTGACGCGGCGCATGACATTCCTCGCCCTTTTGTCAGGAAACGCCACGGAAGCCCGGCGGATGGCGGAACTCATGGCAAAACGCTCGCCACGATTCCTCAGCCCCGTTTGGCCGGCGATGCTGGTGCAGTTCGGACAAACGGACGCGGCGCGCCGCATGTTGAGCCTGCCCTCGGAGTTGTATTTCACCTACCAGTTGGACAGCAAGTCCATGGGGTGGGATTACAAGGCGGGACTGCACGAAGTCCTGCCGGAATTTCTGAAGCTCTATGAAAATCCGGTCCAGCGGTATCGGGCTGAGATCATCCTGCGCGGCCTGCCGGACCCGGCGCTTCACACCGTGGACGAAGCACTCAAGGGCAGGACACCGGACCGGGAGGGACGTCTGCTCGCTCTCGCGAAAGCGTGGCCGGGCAACGAATTATTGAAGCTGCCGGAAGCCCTGAAACTGGTGGCGCGGCTGCTCGAAGTGCCGGGTGGGCCGGAGGCACTGGGTCCCGTGCTGGATGAGTTGGAGAGGAGCGGCCCGCTCACGGCTCTGCTGCCGGAAAATCCGGACGAGCCCGTCACCGCCGAATCACGCGTCATCAACGAATTGATCAGCCGCCGTGTCGTCCAGGGGAACTTCGATATCCTTTTCAAATTCTTCGACGATATAAGTAAACCAGAGAGGTCCGGCAGCCTCACGCAGGCCCGGGCGGAGTTGCTGATGCGTGCCATGAACAAAGGACTGGATGCGATGAAGCCGTTCTGGGCAAAGTGGGACGACGCCACCCGCCGCCGGATTCGTGATAAATACCGCGCGCTTTACACCGATGACTCGCTGGGGCTCGTGATGAAGGATTTTGGCGATTATGCGCACAGCATCTACCTGCAGCTCTACTGGCTCGCTCTCACCGCCGGAGAGGAGAAGGCCTTCGATGAACAGGTGCGTGAGCCGCTGAAGCAGCAGCGCTTTTGGATCACGGCCCGCGTTGTGAAGCTGAACACCGCGAAGGCGCTGGATACGCTGCTCCAGCCCTGGCCGGCCGGCACCCCGGAGGCGGCGAAGGCGAGGTCGGAACTGATGCTCAAGTGGATCCTGTCCAACGATGATCTGCCCGGCGAGTCGGAATTGCCCGACCGGTGGTTCACCACAGTGATTGCCGCCGGCTGGCTGCGCGCGGAGGATGCAATGGCGCAGGCGGAGGCCATCATTGCAAAACGGGAACGGGAGGGACACACCGCCCGGAACCTGATGGAGATCGCCATCCGTGAAAAGCGTGACGATGTCGCCCGGCGCATCACGGCTGGCTGGCTGGCGGAGGCAGAGAAAGACGAGACCGGGCTGGCACTTTTCAGATTGATCGACCGCCTCGAATCCTCCAATCGATATGCAGATGCAAAGTTTGCCCTCGACGCCTTCACCGATGAGAAGTTGAAGAAGCCGTCGGTAACGGAGATTCTGCGCCGCAGCATTCTGGCGGGCCGGCCCCGCCTGACAGTGATGGAAGCCGCCGCGCGCGGGGCAGCGGAGGCAGGCAAGGTCACTGCCGCTCTGCTCACGGAGAAGCCGGACGATTCCTGCACATGGAAAGGCATTGCCATCGCATGGTACTACCTCGGGCGGGAAAGCTCGGCGGTCGACCACGCCGAAGCCCGGCGCCGCCACGCCTTCGCCTGGCTTGCCTGGCGCATCGCCAGAAAACTGGACCCGGACACTCCGGATGCCGACTATGGCAAAATGTTCCAGAACGCTTGGACGGAAGAATCCACCGCGCTGAAGCTCGATCCGAAACAGTTGATCGACTTCGCCGTTCCGGACGCCGCCTCCCGCCTTGCCGGGGAACTCGCCCCGTGGCTCTCCTTCCTGCCGGAAGTCCTTCGCAAAAAGCTGGTGGAATGAATGGCCGGTCCTGGTCACTTCCACTGGACCGGCTGTCTCAGCGCTGCTATCAGCATGCGCTATGAATCTGCGCTGTTTTCTCCCTCTCGCGGCCATCGCCGCCCTTCCCTTTTCTGTGCAGGCGGACGAGGCCCTCAACAAGTTGATGGCCGGACACGAACAGGCGCTGCGCTCGGCGCGCCTGCCTGTTCACCGGAAGCTGCTGACCGAACTGTTGAAGCTCCAGGCCCAGTATCAAAAGGCCGGGAACGCGATTCCGCTCTCCGAAGTGGAGGCGGAAATCACACGGGTAAAAGCCTGGATCGCCGAGGCCTCGCTGCCCGTGGCGGGCGGAACGGGGCCGCAGCCGGGAGACTTCAAGCTGGTGTGCTCCAGCACGGAGGGGTTCATCTTTGGCTCGTGGGAAAATGGCGAATTGAAGGTCGAAAGCAGAGGATTCAGTTGGACGAACAGCGGCGGCACCGCAGAGGTTATCAACACAAAAGTCCTGACAGGAGCCTTCGAGGCTGAGATCAACTACACCGGCGCAGTCTACGCGTTCTCGGCGATGGAGGCGGACTACACCAAATACGTACAGATGTTTTTCAATCCGCCTCCGGACACCGGAAAGCACTCCATCAAAGTCAAACGCACCGCCGCCGGAGCCATGACCGCGGAATACGATGGAAAACCGGTGGTGCTGAATGCTGCCAACGGTGCCCGCCAGGACATGCATGTGCGCCTCTCGCTCCGCGTAGCCAAGGGCGCGAAGGTGGAATTTCGCGAATTCACGATCAAGGACCTCAGCGCGAAGAAATAGACTGACGGCGTGAGGAGCGCCGCGCCCTTAAATACTGAGGGCGCTTATTTCGGCCTCCATGTTCGCCCGCGCCGGCGTTTCCAGTGCAGTGTATTTATTTGTGTGATAAATCGCCGGCCGCTCCATGAAGGAGCGCAGCACCGCCGCGCGCCCGGCACGCCAGTCCGCATCAGAGACCCAGTCGTATTCTCTGCGCACTCCCGCCACATAGCGGGCGTATTCCTCCGGCGACCGCCCGAGGATCGAAAGGTCGATATCGCACAGCAGGGCTTCATCCGGCAACGCTGCCCGGTGATGCGCCGTAACACGGATCAAACGGTCCACCTCCGCGATCCAGCCGCCGCTCATCCCCGCCCCGGCTGCCTCCTCTGTGAAATGCAGAGCACTCTGCTCTTCGTTGTCTTTCCGGCGCGGATCATAGATCACGTCATGAAACCAGATCGCCATTTCGACGGTCACCGCTCTGCCTGGCACACGGTCATACTCCCGCAGGCAATCCTCGATATGGCCGCCGTGGTGATAACCGCGATGCGTCTCTCCGTACAGGGCATCCAGCCGCCCGAACACGCCCTCCGCGTCCGCGCCGCCGCGGGTTTTCCACATGTTCAGAAATCGATCCCGGTCCATATCCCTATCGTTTCTCCAGGGCTCTTCGAATGAGGATGAACTCCACCGTATTTTCCGGTGTGACCAGTCCCACCAGCTTTCCGTCGTCCAGCACGGGCATCAGAGGCAGTTCGTGCTGCTTCATGCGTTCGAGGGCATCGTCCAGATTTTCGGAGGGAATACAGGACGGAACCTCCTGACGCATGAGGGAACTGACGGGCACGGAAGGACCGGAGGTCAGCCCGGAAATCGCATCCTGACGGGTCAGGAGGCCCACCACCTGGCCATCGTAGACGACGGGAAAATCAGCCTGCCATCCTTGAAGGATGAACTGCGCCACGGTGCCGGAGGTATCCTCCGGGGAGACCCGGCGAAATTCGACCAGCATGGCATCGCGCACCTTTACCCCGGCGAGCAGCGAGCGCTCCTCCGCGGCGGCGGCTTCATCCCCCGCGCCCATCCAGACGAAGAACGCGATGACGATGAGCATGGGAGTGGCACTGTGGAAGATGGCATAGTAGGCGAACACCATGGCCATGGCTTTCCCCACCGTGGCCGCCCAGCGCGTGGCCTTCGCATAGTCCATCTTCATCGCGAGCAGCGCGCGGAGCACCCGCCCGCCGTCCATCGGAAACGCGGGCAGCATGTTGAAACCGATCATGGTCACGTTGAACCACAGCAGCAAAACGATGAACTCGCCGCGAATGTGCGACAGCGCCTCAAAGTCGCGGGTCACCGGGATCTTCGCGAGATAACAGATGAGCCACAGCACCGCCACGATGGCGACATTCACCGCCGGGCCCGCCACTGCGACCCACAGTTCCTGTTTAGGATCGGAGGGCATCCTCTCCAGCCGCGCCACTCCGCCGATCGGCAGCAGCGTGATATCCTTCGTCGGAATCCCGTAGCGCCGGGCCATCAGCGCATGACCGTATTCATGCAGCACCACACAGGTAAACGCCGCGATCACAAACGCCACCGTTCCTGCGCTGCCGTGTGATGCGAAGGCGATGTAGCCTACGAACAGCAGAAACGTAAAATGCAGAAAGACATCGATTCCAAGGAAGCGCCCAAGGCGCAACGACCATTTCATAATGCGGAGCTTTCTTCACTATACGCGTTTCGAAAGCCCTGGTTGGTTTAATTTCCTGCGCCTCCGGCAAATCTTCATGGGAATATCACTTTCGGGGAACGGCAGTTACCCAGGGTGATAACTTCCGTTGACCTTCCCCCGCCCTCCCGTTAATCCGCGGGCATGAATGTCCTGACCATACGCGAGGTGAAGCAATCCGCCACGGCGGCTCCCGTGAGCGCCGAAGTGATGGTGCAGGTGGAGTCGGCGCAGGTGAAACCGACGAAGTCCGGCGGGGAATTCCTGGAGTTGAAGCTGGCGGATGCAGAGGATGGCCTCACGCTGCGGGTGTGGTCGGATGCGCCCGCTTATCCTCAGGCGCGGGAATTGAAGGCGCAGGCGTTTATTGCCGTCAGCGGCGAATGGGCATCCAGCCAGTATGGTCTGGAGCCCCGCAACTGGAAGCTGCGCCTGCTGACCGGCGAAGAACGCACATCTCTCCTGTGCGGACCGGCGGCACTCAGGGAAAAACAGGCGCTCGACTACAGTGAGATCACCACCCTCGTCGCATCGATCAGCGATCCCCGGCTGCGCGCGCTGAGTGAGCTGTTTCTGTCTGAATTCGGCGACCGCTTCCGCCGCACCGGCGCCGCGCGGGAATACCACCACGCCCGCCGCGGCGGTCTCGTGGAACACGTGGCCCAGATGATGCGCTCGGCGGTGGCGCTCTGCGGAGTGTATCCTTCGGCAAACCGGGACCTCTTGATCGCCGGGGTGCTTTTTCACGACTGCGGCAAGCTTTGGGAAAACTGTTATGTGGAGAATGGCTTCACCATGCCCTATCACGAACACGGCGAACTTCTGGGCCACATCACGCTGGGCATCGAGCTCGTCAATAAACTGTGGCGGCGCATCATGGAAAGTGACGAAGCCGCCGCATGGCTCACCCTCACACCTGCCTCCGAGGAAGTCCGCCTGCATCTGCTGCACCTCATCGGCTCACATCACGGCGAGTATCAGTTCGGTTCTCCGGTGCTGCCAAAAACACCGGAGGCCATCCTGCTGCACCATGTGGACAACATCGATGCCAAGCTGGAAATGATGTTCAGTGCTTTCCAAACCGCCGCCCAGCTCGGCCGCAATATCTTCGAACGGAAGCGCCCCCTGCCCTCTAACACCGTGAGACCCCTGGACCACTACGAAGCCGGCGAAAGCTGAAAAAGGACTGGCAGCACCCTCCTCACGAGCGACTGGGACCGCTGCCGTCCCGGCGGCTCGTGTCCTCAACCACCTTCACGCCCCGCTCACGGGATGGCTCATGCATCGAGACCAAAGCCGCCGGGACGGCGGCGCTCCCAGTCGCGCAGCCACGGACGATGACGTCCTCTGTTCGCGTGCGCCTGCAAAGGCTCCACACGAACCACCCAGGATACACGGGGACAACAACGGACCGCGGACATCCTGTCCGCCCCGTCAACCCAGGCCCTCCTTTCCGGAACAGAGGCTCATTGCACCGGGGCGGATTGGAAATCCGCGGTCCTTTGCTCATTCCGTCACCGTTTTTTGCGGGTTCGCCCCAGGCAACGGGCCTTTCATCTCAACCGAAGCGAAGAAAGCAGACTTCCCGGCTATTGGTTTCTCCATCAGCCCCGCTCTCCGCGGAACGCTGTGAGAAACCAAGCCACATCGAATAGAACCCTCATACCATGAAACTCAGTCTGATCTGCACTGCCTCCCTGCTCTTTGGAGCCACTCTCGCCGTGGTCACGGCTCAAGGCCGGCCCGGCGGACCTCCTCCCGGCGGCCAGGGCCCGGGCGGTCCGGAAGGCGGCGAACGTCCGCCCGCCACGGAAATCGCGAAAAACCTCAGCACCCGCTTCGAAGCCATCGCGGCCTTCGACACGGACAAGAACGGCAAACTGGATGCCACGGAACAGGCGGCGGTGGCCAAAGCCATCGATGCCGGAACCCTCGAAGTGGGCCCTCCCCGTCCTCCGAAGGGTGAAGGCAAGGAAGCGTCCGCCGACAAACCCGAAGGCAAGCGCCCGCCCGGAGACAAAGCCGCCGAACATGTGGCAAAGCTCTATGAATCGCTGGCCACCTACGATGCCGACAAGAACGGCAAACTGGATGATACCGAACAGGCCGCTGTCGCCAAAGCGATCGACGACGGCACCCTGAAGCTGCCGCATCCGGGCGGACGCGGAGGTCCTGGCGGTCCCCGCGGCGGACGCTCCGGCCGCGGTCCTTCCAAAGAATAACCGGTTCCCTCAAGCCCCCAACAAACACTGCGCCCGTCAGGCCCCGTTGCCGGCGGGCGCAGTGCCCCGTTACTGAAGATTGCCTCCGCCGGAAAAGTCAGGATAGAATTCACCAATGTCCGGACCGAAATCGAAATGGCTCTCGCCCCTGCTGCTGCTTCTCGGGCTCTGGGTGGTGCTGGTGGCGCTGTTTGCCGGACAGTTCATTGTCGCGGGCGCGAGGGAATGGGATCAAGCGCTGGAGCAGGCGGCGAGGTTCTGGCTTCCGTGGCTGCCCCTGTTGCCACTTACGGCCTGGCTCTCGCGGCGCTTTCCTCTTGAGAGGGC
>DATAIE010000115.1:0-4173 GCA_036262875.1 Verrucomicrobiales bacterium | reverse complement strand
TCACACTCCGCGGCGGGAGTGTCATGGGGCTGTAGAGAGTGATGCGTATCACCTCCCGCGTGTGCCGGGGCGAGGCCTGTCGGACTAACGAGAGGTCCTCCGGCGGCGCGCCAGCAGAGGCACAGCCACCGAACCCGCCAGGATGAAGATCGAGGAAGGCTCGGGAACCACGAAGACGTTGTCCATCAGCATGTAGTTGTCCCCTGCTGCGCCGGTCCCTTTTCGCCAGTTTTCTCCGAATGACGCCAGGGTTTCATTTGCCATGCCGGGAAGCGTGCCGCTCCACGAAACGGAGTTGGCACCGACAAGCGTGGCGGTGAAAGCCGCATTGCCTCCTCCCGCATTGGAAAATTCCACATGGAAAGAATAAGGACCATTATATTCGACACCCAGTCCGGTGCTCGACATGCCGCCCGCTCCCGTTGACCATGTGGCGTTGAGAAGAACCGGATTGGACGTGTCCGGCTCCAGCATAATCGTCAACAGGTTGGAGCCTGAGCCGTTATAAAAGGACCAGCCAAACGTATCCCGTCCCGGGAATGAAAGCGTGCTGGGAACGATCGCGAAATCCGCTCCGAGGGACGTTTGCACCAGGGGCAGGCTGACACCGTGGGAAAGCCTCACATCGGGGAGCGCCGGAGCATCATAATACCCTCCCACTGCGGCAGCATCGGTAAAATTGTAAGTGACAAAAAAGGAAAGATCCGCCGTGGAATCGTTAATGCTCCAGCCGTTCTGACCGGCGACCGCCTGGGTGTTGTCGTAACCCGAATTAAAATTCGTGGAGAATCCGGCACCATGGCAGATACCCACAAGAGAAAGAGCGACTAGAGGGAGAGCGCTACAGATTTTCATAGAATAGGTCGGTTTGGAGTGAGCCCTCCAAGAGCTGCCGGGACCGTCTAGGGATTGCTGGCCACCGGTTTAGGAACGAGCAGAATGACAATGGGGTTAGCTCCCTTGGGCCGGCGGGGTGCCGCAGCGAGGGGGGCCTGAGCCAATTGGTCTGCCACCACGGGGGGGCTGTTTTCCACCACCACCACGGAAACTGTCTTTTCTTCAGAGGCAACGCTCACCGGTGCCGGGGAGACCACTTTCAGCAAGGCGTTGAAGTCGAAAAAAGCCCATTTGGCCGGAATCGCGACTTTGGAAACGGGTGGCTTTTGCGCTGCGAGATTGCGTCGGCCTGCCTGAGCCGGGGTGGCAGCCAGCGGAAGCAAAGCCATCACCGCAAGAAAGAGAATAGACGAGCGACAAATCATGGAAACAACAATTTCTGTAAATATTGCACAGGAAAGGAAAAGCGCCAGTCATGAGAGTTTATTAGGCACGGCTTCCCGGTATTTTCCGCTAGCAGGAATGACGTGGCCTTTCTCCGGAACCTCAAGGCTTTCGAATCCGGAAGAAACGGCGGTTGGGAGCCGGGGATGGCTCCGTCCAGGATGTGCTGGCACCCGCGGCGGTAACGGAAGCTGAAGACCAGACGGAAAGGTCCTCCGACCATTCTACAAAGTAGCTGCGTCCTGCGATAGAGGGGAAGGTGAGGGTCGCGTTTCCGGAAATAAAAGACAGCACCGCTGCCGGGGATGAAAGCCTGTCGGCATCGCTGGTCCCAAACCACTCCTCCGCCTCTGCGCTGTATCCGTCTCCGTCCACATCAGCCACGGGCAGCGTCGCGATCGTCAGGTTGTCAAAAATCATGTAATTATCTCCGTACTCTTCTCCGCCCGCCGCGAAGATGGCACCGGCGGAAGTCCACATCTTTCCCGCGAGTCCAGGGAGTGAACCTGTGAATGAGAAAGGGGTGGCACCGGTAATGGCTGCGGTGAACCCGAGATCGACGGCACCGGCAGCGGTAAACTTCAGATCAAATGTGTAGGGAGCAGAATAGGAAATCGCCCAGCCGGTGCTTACGAACCCGCCCGTGCCGGTGGACCACGTAATGTTCAAAAGGTTGGCATTGTTCGGGGCCGGGACAAAGCGCAGGGTAAAGAGGTTCTCGCCGGCGGGGCCGGTGAGAGTCCAGCCAAAAGCATCCCGTCCGGGGAAGAGATCTGTGCTCGGGAGAATCGCGATGGAGACACGAAAAGTGGACCCGGCCAGTGGAATCCCCGCAGGATGCGAAAGTGTTGCTATGGAACCTTCAGGAACCGCATAGAAACCCCCTAAAGCGGCAGCGTCGCTTCCATTCAGCAGGACGAAAAACGATAAATCGGACGTTGGATCATCGATGGTCCAGCCGTTTTGTCCCGATACTTCCCCCTCATGATTGTAATCGCTCCCGAATGTCGTCGAGAAATCAGCGGAGTGAACTTTCGGGAGGAGAGCGACGTAAAAGGCAAACAGGACCGCAAGGATTTTCATGCCGGAGAGTCAAAAGGATGGATGAATTGGAGTTCAGATCTACCGGTGCGCTGCTCGTCCGGAAGGCGGGGCGAATCTCCGGTTCCCGCCGTTTCCCGAAACATCTATAGATGCGGGACCGGCTAAACGCTAATCATAGATACTTATTAAAGGCAGCGTTTATTTATTTTATGTGAGAAAATGGTGCGGAGAGTCACATCACCGGCGCAATGCGAACCGGACTGCCGCGACGACCCGGGCAAGCTCCTCCTCTCCGAGGGACGGATAAAGCGGAAGGGAAACGGTTCCCCGCCAGATACGCTCTGCATTCGGAAATTGTGCGGGGGACAGTTTGTAGCGTTCCTGGTAGTAGGACATCCGGTGCAGCGGCTTGTAATGAACGGAGGTGCCAATGCCCTGTTCTGCGAGAATTTCGATCAATTCATTCCGGTTTAAATGCTCATTTTCATTTAATATGACAGGAAAGAGATGCCATGCATGGTCGCCGGACGGCACTGTTGGCGCGGGAAGGATCAGGCTGTCGATGTCGCGCAGATGGGCAAAATAATACTCCACCGCCCTCTGCCGGCTAAGCCGGAGCGATTCGGCGTGTTCCATCTGGGCCAGCCCGATGGCGGCATTGATGTCGGGCATATTGTATTTGTACCCGGGGGCGACGACGTCATATTCCCATGAGGGTTTTTCGGAGGTGAAGCGGTCCCAAATGTCGCGATTGATCCCGTGCAGGCGCATCGTTTTGATCCGCCGCCAGATCGTCTCGTCGTCCGTTGTCAGCATTCCGCCTTCACCGGTGGTGATCGTTTTATTCGCATAAAAACTGAAGCAGGTTACGTTGCCAAAACCTCCGATCGGCTTTCCGTTCCAGCGTGCCGGGAAAGCGTGGGCGGCATCCTCGATCAGTTTGACTCCCCGCTCGCGGCAAAGGTCCAGGATTCCCTCCCCGTTTTCGCCTGTGAGGGAGACGGCGTGACCGCCAAAATGCACCGCCATCACGGCCTTCGCACGGGGATGACGGTCGAGAGCGTCGCGAAGAATGGAAGGCGTAAGCAAAGCGCCGGGGAAACTCACATCCGTGAAGACCGGATCCGCCCCGAGATAGCGTATGACTTCCGCCGTGGCGGTGAAAGTCATCGTGGGGACGATCACTTCATCTCCCGGGCCAATCCCAAGGGCTTCCGCGGCAAGGTGAAGAGCCGCCGTGCAGGAGTTGACGGCGCAGGCGTATTTCGTCCCCGCGGCCTCCGCAAAGCGGCGTTCAAATTCCTGAGTTTTTCCCGCCGTCGTCAGCCAGCCGCTTTCGATCACTTCCCGCACGTAATCCAGTTCGCGACCGGCGGGGACAAACTTAAAAAATGGAACTTTCATGCTGCAAACGAGAGCCTCTTTCGGGAAACCGGGAAACTGCCGGCGATGGGGTTGGGATAAGATTCAGGCCTTCCTGGCTCCGAAGAAAACGACTCCGACGGTCTTCAGCAGAATGCCCAAGTCCCGTCCGGAGGCGCGGGTGCGAATGTAGTTTTCGTACAGGTCCAGTTTTCGGGGGAGAATGACTTCGCGGTAGAGCGCCTCCGGATCAGCCGCCGCCGCCAGCAGTTCCTCTTCGTTCCGGAACTCGATGCTGGCGGGATCGGTGATGCCCGGGCGGACGGTGTGCACAAAGGCCCAGCGGTCCGGGTGAGCCTTCACCCATTTGCGCACTTCCGGGCGGGGGCCGACGAGAGCCATCTCCCCGCGGATCACATTCCAAAGCTGCGGCAGCTCATCCAGTTTCGATTTCCTCAGCAAACGGCCCGTCTTCGTCACCCGTTG
>DATAIE010000114.1:0-2131 GCA_036262875.1 Verrucomicrobiales bacterium | reverse complement strand
GTGCCTCCCTAACTTTTCAGCGCATGGGTGGCATGCGTGACGGCGGCTCCGGCGCGGAGCGCGGCGGCCACCATCGCGGCTTCTGTGATCTCGGCTTCCGTGGCGCCGGCCTTGCGCGCGCCGCCGCTGTGGATGTCGATGCAGTAGGGGCATTGCGTGGTGAGCGCCACGGCCACGGCGATGAGTTCCTTGTATTTCACGGGGATGGCGCCATCCGCCATCGCTGCTTTGTCAAAGGCCCAAAAGGCCTGCATCGCCTCCGGCGCGAGTCCGTCCATGGTCTTCAGTTTAGCCAGATTTTCTTTGTTGTACATATCGGAAGGGTGAGTGTTGAGGTTGGCTTTTGGAATGATTGACACGCATACCGGCGTCACACGCCCGCAGAAGCGACGGTGAAGGGATGGACCGTTTTATCCGCACGGGTGCGGACCTCCTTGCCGATGACGCGAACTATTTTTCCGCGGTCCTATATCGCCGGCATCCGGCAGGCCAAAAATCAACGCCCCGTGAGCGCCGTCGCATTCCCCTCCAGCAGCACCTTCAGCGCGCCTTCGTAGGCCTTCCGGTGCTCGGCGCGGGTTGCATAGCGTCCGTTCAGCAGCGCCAGCAGGAACAGCAGATAGAGGCTGAAGACGCCCGTGATCAGGTCCGGGATCTTCACTTCTTTTCTCAATTCCCCGCGCGCCTGCGCCTCTGCCGCCAGCAGACCGAATCCCGCAAAAAAGTCCTGCATCAGCTCCTCCTGACGCGCCTCGCCCTCCGGTGCCGCAGCGAAGACCTGCTCCTTTAAAAGCACGCGGGAGAGCTCCGGATGCGCGGCATAGAAATCATACAGCGCCTCAAAAATGGTGAGGCACTGCGCGCGCAGCCCTTTCCGCCTGCGCCCCGCCGCCAGCGCGGCGGCCCCGGTTTCCCGCAGCCGGTCCTGACACGCCTCCAGCGCCAGCCGCTCTTTGGTGGGCGCGATGTTGAACACGGTGCCGTGCGCCACCTCCGCGTGCCGCGCGATGTCCGCCGTGGACGTGGCCCCGTATCCGTTTTTCACAAACAGTTCCAGCGCTGTCCGCAGCACCCTGGCGCGCGTCTCCTCCTTGCGCCGGGCGCGGGTCAGAGAAGGAGAGAAGGGAGCGGGCATGGCGGAAAAATGATTTGACTCACTGAGTATACTCAGCGAAAAAGACGAACGGAAACACGGCGCTGGAATCCCCGCTCCTGCAACCGTTTGTTTTCCCTCTCCTCCGGTATGAAAACCAATGCCCGCTCCCTCCTGAAAGCCGCCGCCTGTGCCGGGGCGCTCCTCCTCACCGCCTCCGCCAGCCTGGGCGCGCCGCCGGATTTTTCGGTGAAGGGCACCACGGACTTTCTCTCGGACATCCCCGCCACGCTCGCCGCGCAGGATGCGAACAAGGATGGAAAACTGGACTCCACGGAGCTCGGCTCCCGCTCCTGGATGCTCGGCTTCATGGACAGGAACCGGGACGGCGGTCTCGATGAGGCGGAGTTGAAGGCGGGCATGGCCAAACTCTCCCGGCAGCTTTTCAACAGTCGCAATGCTGCGCCCTCCACCAGCGCGCCGCCTCCCTTCCAGCCCGCCGCCGACCCGCGCCGCAGTCCCCGTCCCCTGAAGGCCGCGGAGTGGGCCGTGGATACCCGCATTCCGGATCTGGAACTCCTAACGACTTCCGGCGAACGCAAAAAGCTGCACAGCCTCACCGGCAAAAAGGGCACCGCCCTGGCCATGCTCAGCCCGGACTGCCCCGTGAGCCGCCGCTGGTTCCCCGAACTCCAGCGGCTGGAAAAGGAGTACAGCGCCAAAGGCATCGCTTTCCTGTTCCTCGCCGCGCCCGGGGAAAAAGACACCGCCGCTCTCCAGGCCATTGGCATGACGGGCGCGATCCTGACTGACCCCGATGGCCAGCTCCTGCGCACGCTGAAGGCCACGCATACCACGGATGTCTTCCTGCTCGATGCCGCGAAGACGCTCATCTACCGCGGGGCCGTGGATGACCAGTATGGCACCGGCTACAGCCGCCCCGCGCCGGAGCAGCGCTACCTGGCCGCGGGCCTGGAGTGCCTGCTCGCGGGCACCCGCCCCGCCACCGCCGCCACGGAGGCTCCCGGCTGCGAACTG
>DATAIE010000113.1:0-13557 GCA_036262875.1 Verrucomicrobiales bacterium | reverse complement strand
GAGACCACACGCTTCGCTGTTCGGGATTCATTTCCGGAGAGGGGTTGTTTCGCCGGTAACCGTAGAATTGGACCGCCTGCAAGTCATTGAGAATCAAAGAAGGAAGAGTGGCTGAGCGGTTGAAGGCACCTGACTCGAAATCAGACGTAGGGGCAACTCTACCGTGGGTTCGAATCCCACCTCTTCCGCCATTGTTATGAGTCGCGAGGACTCAAAGATCGATCGCTTTGCGATCGGCGTGAAAATGCAAATCCGGCAACGGTTTTGACAACATGTCGCCGGCTTTTTACCCCTCGTCTCCTATCAAGATGCCCCATGAGGCTCTCCAGGGGGATGAGCCGCACGCCCTGCTGCGGGCTCTCCTGCCGGAGGCTCTTTTGACGCGCCCGGAGGCTCGAAGCTGTTCCTCTCGTTCGGCAGGATGATCTCGTTGAGCTTCACCCGGCTGAGGCCGGTTGTCCCGCACTTCTGCCCGGCCTGGGATGCCTCACATACGCCGGCGCGCTGCATGGAGGATACGTCATGCGCCGGAGGGAGGATACGAGGATTGCTTTGGCGGCGTATTCAGTTTATTTCCTCCGCATGAATCCCCGTTTTTCCTTTGCTCTGCTGCGCCGGCGCCCCGCCTCCATAGCGCTTTTCTGCGCTTGTCTTTTGGTGCCGGCGGTGACCCGGGCGGCTCCCGGGGATTTGGATACCAGTTTCACCGCCAATGCCAATGACGACACCTACATGGCAGTACTGGAGCCGGGGGGAAAGATGATCGTTGGCGGCAACTTCAGCGTCATCAAAGGCCTGTCGCGGAAATTTCTCGCCCGGTTGCTGCCGGACGGCACGGTGGATACGCAGTTCAACGCCACGACAACAGCCACCGTGTACGGCGTTACCGTGCAGCCGGACGGAAAGGCGCTCGTTTGCGGGTTGAGCCATCCTTCATTTCCCGGACCGATCATGTACCGGCTGCTGACCAACGGCGCGCTCGATGCGGGATTCACCACCCCTGTGCCTGACAATGATGTCCGGTGCCTTTCTTTGCGCAATGACGGCGTCATTACCGCGACCGGCTTTTTCCGCAATATCAGCGGTATCGCCCGCTCCTATGCCGTGCGGGTTACATCCACCGGCAGCCTCGATTCCACCGTTCTTCCGCTGCCAAACTCCCGCGTTGCCTGTCAGGCCATGCTGCCGGACGGCAAGCTGCTTCTGGGAGGCGGCTTTTCCGTGGTCGGCGGTTCCCAGCGCTACCGCCTCGCAAGGCTCAATGTGAACGGCACCCTGGACGGCGGATTCAGCACCGGCTTTTTTGAAGACACTCCCACTCTGAATTGCATCGCCGTGCAGCCGGACGGCAAAATTCTCGTCGGAGGAACCTACGCCTCCTCGACGACATCCACCCGCTACTATCTCAACCGCTTTCAAAGCAACGGCCAGGCGGACGCCACCTTCTCGGCGGTGATGAACGACGACGTTTATTCCATCACCCTGCAGTGCGACGGCAGAATGATCTGCACCGGCCGGTTTACCACCGTCAACGGCGTGGCGCGCAAGTATATTGCCCGGCTTAATGCGAACGGCACGCTGGATGCGAATTTCAATCCCAATCCCGATAACGATGTGGATGCCACCACGCTGCAGGCGGACGGGAAAATCATCGTTAACGGGAGGTTTGATCATATCAGCGGCGGCACCCGCGGACGCATCGCACGTCTGCTCAACGATCCCGCGACGGAGAGTCTCACGGTGCTTTCGCCCTCCCGTGTTCAGTGGCTGCGCGGCGGCACGGCCCCGGAAACGCTCTTTGTCACCTTCGAGCTCTCGACCAATGGCGGCTCGTCCTGGACGGCGCTGGGAGCGGGCACGCGCATTGCCGGCGGCTGGGAGCGCACCGGGCTCGCGCTCGGTAGCAGCGGGAAAATCCGCGCCCGGGCCGTGACCATCAGCGGAGTCAACAATGGCAGCCAGGGAATCCTGGAAACCACAGCCTCATTTGTGCTGGTGCCCGAGATCGCGCTGCATGACGGCAGCAGTTCCACGGCTCCGGAGCTCCAGGACGGCGGAGCGCAGCCGGTGGATTTTGGCACTACCCGCCAGGGCGTTCCTGCTGTCCGCCCGTTCACCATGGTCAATACCGGCACCGCGCCGCTGCATGTCCCGGGAGTCACCGTTCCGGCGGGATTCAGCGTGCTCACGCCGCCTGTTTTTCCGGTCACGGTGGATCCCGGCCAGTCCGTCACCTTTCAAGTCAGGCTTGATGCCGCCGCCGCCGGGATGTTTTCCGGCTCGCTGGACATCGCTTCGGATGATGCGGATGAGGCCAGCTTCAACATCGCCCTGCTGGCGCGGGTGATCACCCCGGAGATTGCCGTATCCGAAGGCGCTGCTCCGCCCCTGACGGAAATCACGGACGGCCAGGAGTCTTCCGTGGATTTCGGAATGGTTCGGCAAACCATCCCGCAGAGCAAAGTTCTCACCGTTTCAAACCCCGGCACGGCGCCGCTGCTCATCAGTGGTGTGTCCGTTCCGGCGGGCTTTTCCCTGCCGGACCTCCCGCCGCTGCCCGCCACCGTCGGGGTGGGCCAGACACTCGTCCTGCATTTGCAGGCGGATGCCGCCGCCCCCGGTCTCGCGGAGGGAAGTGTCCGCATCGAAAGTGATGACCTGGACGAGGCTGTTTTTGATTTTCCTGTGAGCGTCACCGTTGTCGCTCCCGAAATCGTGGTGCGTAATGGCGGCCCCGCCGCCCCGGAAATCACCGACGGCCAGGCGGGTGCGGTGGATTTCGGGATCGTCCGGCAGGCGGCGCCGGTGATCAGGGGTGTGCTCATCGCGAATACCGGCACTGCTCCACTGCTGATCAGTGGCGTGACTGTTCCGGCGGGATATACGGTTTTGAATGCGCCGGCTGTTCCCCTGGCCATCGAGGCGGGCGGAACCCTTTCGCTCAACGTGCGTCTGGACGCAGCGGCGGCAGGCACCTTCGCAGGAGAGATGCGTATTGCCAGCGATGACATCGATGAAGCGGTCTTCAACTTTCCAGTGACCGGCACAGTGGTGACGCCGGAAATCGCGCTCCATGACGGCGATGCCGCAGCGCCGGAGATTTCGGACGGGCAGGCCGCGGCGGTGGACTTTGGAAGAAAGATGCAGGGCACGCCGGGGACGCGCCTGTTCACCATCGCCAACACGGGCACGGCGGAACTGCTCGTCAGTGCACTGACAGTCCCGGCGGGCTATGAGCTCCAGGGCGCGCCGCCGCTGCCTTTCTCTGTGGGCGCAGGCCAGGCCAGGTCGTTTCAAGTTAGCCTCACCACGCTCGCCGTTGGCATCCATGCGGGGCGGATCCTCCTTTCCTGCGACGACCTCGATGAAGCCAACTTCGATTTTCCCGTCACCGGCGAAGTATTCATTCCGGATCCCGTTGCCACGCCTCCGGCGGTCGCCTCCGCGGCTCTCAACCGGCAGACCGGTCTGCGCGAGCAAATCATGCACGTCACTAACGATACCACCGCCACCGTGCCGGCTTACAATCTCGTCATCCGCGGACTGCCCGCCGGAGTGGAGGTGAATAATGCCAGCTCTCATCGCGACGACGGCTCGTGGGTGATTTATGTGCGGCAGCCGATGGCTCCGCACACCGCGCAGGATGTCCTTGTGGAGTATTTTTCCCCTGACCGCCGGCCGGTGGAGTTCACTCCGCAGCTTTCCACGGAGGTCGTGCTGGAGCCACCCGCGCTTTCCGTGCCCAGTGACGCCGCCGCGCTTCGCATCGAAACGGTGAAAGCCGTTCCTAACGGGTTGCTCATTGAGTTCCCGACTACACCCGGCAAGGTCTACCAGGTACAGTATTCCCGCGACGGCACAAACTGGCAGGCCAGTCTGCCATCCATCCGCGCCGCCGCGAACCGAACTCAATGGGTAGACCGGGGATTGCCGCGCACCGACAGTTCCCCGGCGGAGCAAACCAGCCGGTTTTACAGGGTGGCGGAGATGGCGCCGTGATTGTGAGCCCCGGGGCATTTTCAACAGTTTCCATGGCGGCAATTTTGCATGGTTTGCGGCGTTGAGAGCGACGTTGACATCGCGAGCCCTGTGCGGTCCCTCTTCCTCCTCCCCCTATCCTCATGTCCCGTGCCGCCGTCATCAATGTCGTAGGTCTCACTGCCCGCCATATCAGCGCTGAGACCACGCCCCACATTCTGGGCTGGCTGAAACACAAGCAGATCGCCCCCATTCAGCCGGTGCTGCCGGCGGTGACGACGACCATGCAAGCCACCTATCTGACGGGACGGCGCGTCAGTGACCACGGGATCGTGGCGAACGGATGGTACAACCGTGAGCAGGCGGAAGTGCAGATGTGGAAGCAGAGCAACCACCTCATCAAAGGCGGAAAGTTCTGGGATGAACTCAAAAAGGAGCATCCCGGCTTCACGGTGGCCAAGCTCTTCTGGTGGTATAACATGTATTCCACCGCAGACTACTCCATCACGCCGCGGCCCATGTATCCTGCGGATGGACGCAAGGTGTTCGATGTCTACACCAGTCCGCCGGGGATCCGCGAGCGGATCAAGAAGGATCTCGGTGACTTTCCGTTTCCGTCATTCTGGGGACCGATGGCGGGTATCGGTTCGTCCAAATGGATCGCGGACTCCGCAAAGTGGATCGAGGAAAAATACTGGCCAAACCTCAGTCTCGTTTACCTCCCCCACCTCGACTATAACCTGCAGCGCCTCGGCCCGGACGATCCGGCGATCGGCAAGGACCTGCGTGAGATCGACGAGATCGTGGGCAGTCTCATCACGTTCTATAAGAACCGCGCCATTCGCGTCATCCTTCTCAGTGAATACGGGATCACCGCCGTGGATCAGCCGGTGCATATCAACCGGGTGCTGCGGGAGAAAGGCTGGATTACCGTCCGGGAGGAACTGGGACTCGAACTGCTCGACTGCGGGGCCAGCAAGGCGTTCGCGCTCGCGGACCATCAGGTGGCGCATGTTTACGTCAACGATCCGTCGATCCATGCGGAAGTCCGTGAAGCCCTGGAAGGCGTTCCGGGAATTCAGAGCGTCATCGATGGCGTGTGGAAAGCCAGCATCGGCCTCGATCATGCGCGATCCGGCGATATCATTTGCGTCGCAGACGAGCGGAGCTGGTTTACGTATTACTACTGGCTCGATGACAAAGTGGCACCCGACTTTGCGCGCTGTGTGGATATTCACCGCAAGCCAGGATATGATCCCGTGGAGCTGTTTCTGGACCCTTCGCTAAAGCATCCAAAGCTCGCCGTGGGCAGCCGGCTGCTCAAAAAGAAGCTCGGCCTGCGTTATCTTATGGATGTCATCCCGCTGGATGCCACGCTTGTGAAAGGAAGCCACGGACGTGTTCCCGAAGACCGGCTGGACTGGCCGGTGCTTGCCGGTGAGCTGCCGCATCTGACGGATCGTGATTATATTCCGGCCACGCAGATCTATCACGAATTGCTGCACGCGGTGCGGAAGCAGATCGCGGAATGATCCGCCGTTTGCGGAAAGGCTACTCCGCGCCGCACTCCCGAAACTGCCGGATGGCCTCTCCCATGTCTGAGGCCCCGAACAGCGCGGTGCCCGCCACGATGGCATTGGCACCCGCTTTCAGGGCGGGGGGAAGCGAGTGGAGGTAGACTCCCCCGTCCACTTCGATATGGTATTTCAGACCGCGTTTCTCGCGCAGAGCGACCGCGGCGCGCACCTTGTCGAGCGTCTCCGGAATGAGTGCCTGCCCTCCGAATCCAGCGTTCACGGTCATCACCAGGAAGAGGTCGATCTCATCCATGAACGGCTCCGCGGCGGAGAAATCCGTCGCCACATTCACCGCCAGTCCACAGGTGAGGCCGGCGGCACGGATCCGGCGCAGAGTTTCCCTGACGTCGTGCTGGGCCTCCACATGCACGGAGATGTTGTCAGCCCCGGCCTTGATGAACCGGTCCAGGAAATGGTCCGGGCGCTCGATCATCAAATGCACATCCAGAAAAATGTCATTGGTGCGGTGTATCGTCGCTACAAACGCCGGTCCAAACGAAATGTTGTCCACCAGATGTCCGTCCATCACATCCAGATGCAGCCAGTCTGCGCCGGCGCGGATGGCACGGGAGCACTCCTCTGCGAGATGGCTCCAGTCGGCGGCCAGAACAGAGGGGGCGATGATGCGTTTCGTATAATCCATGCCGCGACTATGCGGACCGCCCGCCGCCGCGCAAATGGAGGCCGCCGCTTTTTCCGCAGTGCTTTACCCGATGATATCCAGTCGTCCGGTGCTGTCGCCAATGCGGGGCTCTTTCACTCCCACACGGTCGAGCATGGAGAGGAACAGATTGCACATCGGCTCGTTATTGACGCGGACGTGACGACCGGTTTTCAGAGTGCCGCCGCCGCCGCCTGCCAGGATCACGGGCAGATCGCGGTGCGAGTGGGCATCCGGGTCGCTGATGCCGCCGCCGTAGACGATCATGCAGTTGTCGAGCAGACTTCCGTTGCCCTCTTTCGTGCCCTTCAGTCTTTCCAGGAAATAAGCCAACTGGCGGCAGTAGTATTCGTCAATCTTCGCGATCTTCTCCAGTTTTTCCGGATCGCGCTGGTGGTGGGAAATGCCGTGGTGCTGGTCCCGCACGCCCACTTCGGGGAAGGTGCGGTTTGAACCGTCGTGTGCGAGCAGGAAGGTGCTGACGCGGGTGGTGTCCGTCTGGAACGCGAGTGCCATCAGATCGAACATGATGCGGATATGCTCTTCGTAGCTGGCGGGGATGCCCGTCGGCTTGTTGTAGGCGGGCATGTCCTTTGCCTCTTTGGTTGCCTGGGTCAGGCGGCGCTCGATATCACGGATGGACGTCATGTATTCATCCAGCTTCCGCTTATCCGTGCTGCCGAGGTGCTTTTGCAGGGTGCGCGCGTCCTCATTCACAAAATCGAGGATGCTCTTGTTGTAAAACTCGCGCTTGGCCCGCGCCGCATCCGCCTCACCGGCGAGGCCGTTGGAGAACAGCCGCTCAAACGCGAGCTTCGGGTCGCGCTCGGGGGAAATCGGCATGGTCTCGTTCTTCCACGCCAGGTTGAATTGATAAGCGCAACTGTAGCCGCTGTCGCAGTTGCCCGCACGCCGGGCTTCGTCACAGCTCAGTTCCAGGGAAGGCAGTTTCGTCAACTGACCGACGGCATTGGCTGCCACCTGATCGACGGAAATACCGGCCCGGATGTCCGCGCCGGCGGTCTTCCGCGCCTGCATCCCGGTGAGAAACGTGGCGTTGGCACGCGCGTGATCACCTCCCCCGTCGCCGTTGGCGGCCGCTTTGTCGTGTTTCAGACCGGAAATGACCTGGAAGCTGCTTTTCACCGATTCCAGCGGCTTGAGGGACCTCGAAAGTTCATAGTCAGCGCCCACCTTTGCCGGGGTCCATTCCGCCATATTCCGTCCATTCGGCGAGTAAATGAAGGCCATGCGCAGGGGAAACTGCGAAGCCACCCCTGATTTCACCGGAGCCGCAAACGCCCGCGCCGGGGCAAGAGATTCCATGGCCGGCAGCGCGATCAGCGTGCCCAGCCCGCGGAGAAAGCGGCGGCGTGAGAAGTCTTGATTCATGAGAATGGTTCTGGCGGGAGCAGGCGGGATGCCACCTCCCCTAAGGCACGGCGTTAAAGGGACCGGTCTTTCAAAGCATACGACCGTTCCCGGCCAAAGCTGACACTATTCCGGGGACGCAAGCGCGGAGGACAGGGACACCCCGGATGAAATGAATCCCGTTGCGGACGGGCCTGTTTCCCTCTGAACGTCAGCCCACTTCCACTCTTATGAATCTCGATTTGCACCATAAACTCGCGCTCGTCACCGCTTCGACAGGAGGCATCGGTTTTGAGATCGCCCGGACGCTGGCCCGGGAAGGAGCGGATGTCGTAGTCAATGGACGGACCACGGCAACCGTGGCGGGCGCTGCGGCGAAGCTGCGGGCGGAATTCCCTGCCGCACGCATTGAAAGTCTGGTGGCCGATAATGGCACGGCGGAGGGATTTATGGCGAGCACACAGGCGTTTCCGGACGTCGATATCCTTGTGAATAACCTGGGAATCTACGAAGTGGCCTCCTTTTTCGATGAAACAGACGAGGCATGGGAACGGCACTTCGAGGCCAACGTTATGAGCGGAGTGAGACTTTCCCGCCATTATTTGGCGCGGATGCTGAAAAAAGGAACGGGACGGGTGGTCTTCATTGCGAGTGAAGCCGCCGTCTCTCCGCCTGCGGAAATGGCGGCCTACAGTGCGACGAAGACCATGCAGCTTTCGCTGTCCAGGAGTCTGGCCGAGTTGACCAAAGGCACTCAAGTCACTGTGAACACCGTCATGCCGGGCTCCACGAAAACCGAGGGAGTCGGCAAGATGGTCGAGGAAATGTTTCCAGGCCTCTCAGCGGAGGCGGCGGATCGCGAATTCATGCGGCAGCACCGGCCCACATCCCTGCTGGGGCGATTGATCACTCCGGAGGAAATCGCAGATGTCGTGGCCTTCGTTTGCAGCGGGCGGGCGAGTGCGATCAACGGCGCCGCCCTGCGGGCGGACGGCGGACTGGTGCGGCATATCCTTTGAGGCCCGCCGGGCTACAGGATATCGCCCGGTCTGATCTGTGCGGCGGCGGGATATTTCCCCAGCCATGCCGCAGCGGTGCGGGAGATGGCGTCCACCTGTTCAGCGGCGGCACCAGTTTTGGCTTCGCCGGCTTTGAAGAGTTCGTCGAGACGGGGGCGGGAGAGATTCAGCCGGGAATCGGCGGCGAGACGGTCGAGGAGATTGTTCTCAGTGAGGGTGCCGTCCTTCAGGCCGCGGGCGGCGGCGACGGCGTGCTCCTTGATGGCTTCGTGGGCGGTTTCGCGGCCCACGCCCTGCTTCACGGCTTCCATGAGGAAGGTGGTGGTGAGCAGGAAGGGGAGGTAGCGCTCCGTCTCGCGTTTCACGACGGCGGGATACACTTCCATTTGCTGGAGAACGACGAGACTGGTTTCCAGCAGGCCGTCGATGGCGAAGAAGGCATCGGGCAGGACCACCCGGCGGACGACGGAGCAGGAGACGTCACCCTCGTTCCACTGATCGCCCGCCAGCGCGGAGGCCATGGTGACGTGGCCTTTGAGGATGGCGTGAAAACCGTTGATGCGCTCGCAGGAGCGGCTGTTCATCTTGTGCGGCATGGCGCTGGAGCCGGTCTGGCCGGGAGCGAAACCTTCGCTGGCGAGTTCGTGACCGGCCATGAGGCGCAGTGTTTTCGCGAAACTGCCGGGTCCGCTCGCAAGGTCGCAGAGAGCGCTGACGACGCGGAAATCCAGGCTGCGCGGATACACCTGACCCACGGCGGTAAAGGCGGACGGGAGTCCGAGATGCTGCGCGATACTGCTCTCCAGGGTGGCGACTTTCTGTGCATCTCCGCCGAAGAGATTGATCTGATCCAGTTGCGTGCCCGTGGCTCCCTTGATGCCGCGGACGGGATAGGTAGCGACGAGATGTTCCAGCGCCGTGAGCCCGCCGAGGAGTTCCTCCGCGAACATCGCAAGGCGCTTGCCGAAGGTCGTGGTCTGCGCCGCCACGTTGTGCGTGCGGGCGGTGAGGATGAGGTCGCGTGTTTCCACCGCCCGCTTTGCCAGAGAGGTCAGCACGGCCACGGACTTCGTCAGGATTTGCTGGAGAGAGCGGAAAATCTGCAACTGCTCCACATTCTCCGTGAGGTCCCGGCTGGTCATTCCCTTGTGGATGTGCTCATGGCCGGCGAGTTCGCAAAATTCGTCGATGCGGGCCTTCACGTCGTGGCGGGTGACCCGCTCGCGCTCCATGATGCGGGCCACGTTCACTTCGTCCTTCACCTTTTCGTAGGCAGCAATGGCCTCTGCCGGAATATCGAGTCCCAGGCTGCGCTGGGCCTTCATGACGGCAATCCACAGTTCGCGTTCAAGGCGGATCTTGCCCTCCGGCGACCAGATGGCACAGATGGCAGGCGAGGCGTAGCGTTCGGCAAGGACGTTGGGAATCATAGAGGAAAGAGATTACTTGGGAGATGCTGCCGGGGGGGCGGCGGCATCTTTGGCTTTGGCGGGTGCGCTGAACCACATCCATACCCCGGCGCTGATCAGAACGATCGCGAAGATGCGGGTGAGGGTGTCGTCCGCCATCAATTTCATTTTCTCAGCGATGAAATAGGACGTGACGATGCCGCCCGTGGCCGCCGCAAAAAACAGCGGCCACTGAATCAGCGGCTGGCTGGAACGGACATTGGAAATGGTCGCGGAGACAGAGGTGAAGATGACGACGGCCAGGGACGTGGCCACGGCCTGCTTTTGCGAAAGGCCCAGGAACGTCACGAACATGGGCACCATGAAGATGCCGCCGCCCACTCCGCAGAGAGCGCCGATCATTCCGGCGGCGATTCCGATCATGAGTCCGATGATGACGATTTTCATACGGTGGCTGCGGTGGTTTGGCAGTGGCGCAGCACGGCATCCGCCACGCGCTGCGGCGGGATTTCGAGCATACACCGGAAGTCGAGCGGGCACTTGTCGAGAAAGCACGGACTGCATTCGACGTGGCGGCGAATCACGGTGTGCGGGCCTCCTGCGGGCGCAGTGTGAGCAGGCTCGGTGGGGCCGAAGATGGCAATCGTGGGGACGCCGAGCAAAGCGGCGAGCTGAAGCGGGCCGCTGTCGTGAGTCACGACGGCACGGCAGCCGCGCAGGCGGATCGCCAGTTCCGCCAGGGTCGTTTTGCCCGTTAGATCCGTGCAGTCGCCGCCGATAAGGCCGGCGAGTTGTGCGCCGAGCGGTGCCTCCGCGGCGGTGCCAAAGATCATCCAGTGCACCCGTTCGCGGGCGGCCACCAGTTTGGCGGCCTCGGCCCATCGCTCCAGGGGCCAGCGCTGCGTGGTGCCATGCTCCCCACCGGGACAAAGGCCGATGATGATCCTGTCGCCTGTGGTGGCGGCATTAGATGGCAGCGGGTTATGCAGAGACGGGTCTTCGACATTGGCTCCAATCCGCCAGGCGATGCGCAGGAACTCCCGTGTCCGGTGCTGCACCGGACCGGGTTTCTGTTTGGGAGGGATGACCTGATCCAGCAGGCGCTTCCGGCAGCCGGCGTAGCCCGTGAGGTGGTAGACTCCCGCTTTTGCCAGTTCCTTAGCGGCGGGTTTGCTGTCGGTGAAAAGGATCCCCGCATCGTAGTGCCGGCCCGTGGCTTTGAGCAGTGCGGCGCTTTGGGAAACGCCTGCGTTCACCGGTGCGGCCAGGACTTCATCCACTTCCGGCTCCATACGCCAGAGGTCCGCCAGCTTCTCCGGCGTGAGCACCGTGATCCGGGCATCCGGCCGGCCACGGCGAATGGCCCGCACGGCGGGAATGGAAAGGCAGGCGTCGCTGAGCGTGTCCGGCGAACGGATCACGATTTCGAACCGCTGCAGGTCCGCTGCCGTCCGGCCTGGAGCGAGCGACTGGCCGCGTTTGGCATTGGCGAGCAGGAATTCCGGCTTGGGTGTCTTCCAGCGATTGTGAACCCAGAACCAGTCCACGGGCGAACGCCGGATGATTTGTTCCAGCCGCTCGTTCATCACCGCGGAGGCCTGCTCCGCTGAGAAATTGCGTGAAATTCCGGGCAGAGGTTCGCCCACCACCATTTTCCAGCGCCCAGGGCGCACCGTGATGACTCCCACCGGGAACATCGGCGCGCCGGACCTCTTCGCGATGAGCGACGGCAGGGTGGTGGTGGATGCCAGGCGGCCAAAGAAAGGACACCACACGCCGCTCTCGCCGGCGCGCTGATCCGACAACACACCCAGCACCTTGTTTTCCTTCACAAAAGCCACTGCGGGATGAAACCCCTCCTGACGGTTCAGCAGAGTGCAGCCAGTGCGCTTCCGCAGGCGCAGCACATGAGCGTTCAGGGGGACATTGTGCAGCGGCTGATAAAGAGCTCCCGCAGCCGAGCCCGGCGCAATGATGGCGGCCTGACTCAGGATTTCCCAGTTCCCCATGTGCATTAGCGCATAGACCACTCCTTTTCCGCCGGCCACGGCCCGCTCCACATGCTCGATGCCCTCCAGTTCGAGGAGCTTGTCCACGTCCGCCGGTTTCATGAACGGGATCTTCATCCCGGCGACGAAGTTCCCGCCCACATTCATCAGGTGCTTTCGCGCCAGCTTCCGGATTTGTTTCCGGTCCATCTCCCGTCCGAAGGCGATCGTCAGATTGTCCTGCACCAGGCGGCGGTAGCGCGCCGACAGCCCGTAAGCCAGCAGTCCCAGTCCCGCCCCCATGCGCCAGGCTCCCGCGGAAGGCAGCATCCGCGCCACGGTTTCGACCGTGCGAAAGGCGAAGTAGGCGAGACGGTCAAGCATGGGAAACTCCAAATTTCAAAGCCCAGGCATGAGAGAAACTTCAAACCCCGGGCCGCAATCCGTACATCGAACGTCGCGTCCGTAATTGAAGCTTGGGCCTTGCCGCTTCTTTGAAGTTTGGGGTTTGATGTTTGAAGATTCCTTCACATTCCCATGATCTGGTAGCCGCCATCCACATAGAGCACCTGTCCGGTAATCGCCGCCGCTCCCTCGCTCGCGAGGAAAACGCCGGTGGCGCCGAGCTCCGAAGGCTCACAGCTCCGGCCCAGGGGCGCATGGGCATCGTAGTGCTTGAGCATCGCGCCAAAGCCGCTGATGCCGCGGGCGGCCAGCGTATTCACCGGGCCAGCGCTGATGCAGTTCACCCGGATCTTTTTCTTTCCGAGATCGTAGGCGAGATAACGGGTGCTGGCCTCCAGGCTCGCCTTGGCGACACCCATCACATTGTAGTGGGGCACCACCTTTTCAGCGCCGTAGTAGCTCATGGCGATAATGCTGCCGCCGTCCGTCATGAGGGGCGCGGTCTTGCGCGCGAGGGCCACGAGCGAATACGCGCTGATGTCGTGAGCCACCCGATAGGCTTCACGGCTGGTGCTGAGGAAATCGCCCTCCAGGGCCTCCTTGGGTGCGAAGGCAACGCTGTGAAGCAGCAGGTCCACCTTGTTGGTGACACCGGCCACTTTCTCGAAGAAGGAGTCGATCTCCGCGTCGTTGGCCACGTCACAGGGCCACAAAGAGGTGTCCGGGCCGAAGGTACCGGTGAGTTCCTCCACGTTGTCTTTGAGCCGCTCGCCCTGGTAGTTGAAGATGAGCTTCGCTCCGGCTTCGGCCCATGCCTGGGCGATGGCCCATGCGATGCTGCGCTTGTTGGCGACGCCGAAAACGAGGCCGGTTTTTCCTTCGAGGGGTTTGCTCATGGGATGCGGATGGCGGTGGAGGGTTGAGGCAATCACTTGCGGCCCCTGTTCCGGGGCGTCAAGAGAAAGGCTGGAGGGCCCGATCCGGGGCTCCCGGTGTTTTGGATGCAATCCCCGCAGGACGCATTACGGGTGCTCCGCATGATTCAGATCGATACCACCCTCACCGCCGCCGCTCTGGCTCCGGCCTGCCGCAGGCTGTTCGAGGTTTCCGCCGGGAAAATCCGCCGTCTTCAGACCCGCTGGGATTCCA